>JANOKY010000130.1:0-2895 GCA_031419635.1 Burkholderiales bacterium
GATGGGCCTGCTGGCGCAACGCCGCAGCGGCGAAGCGCGCTTCAGCGAGGAACGTTTCGTCTCAGGCCTCGACCGGTCCTTGGTTTCCAGTGGCACGCTGAGCTTCAGTGCGCCCGACAGCTTCACGCGCCGCACGCTGCAACCACGCGCCGAGTCGATGATCGTCGAGGGCCAGAAGGTGACGCTCGAACGCAGTGGCCGGGTGCGCCAGATCAGCCTCGATGCGATCCCCGAGATGGCCGCCGTCGTCACGGCGCTGCGCGGCACGCTCACCGGCGACGCGGCCGCGCTGCGCCAGTACTTTCGCCCCACCGTCAGCGGCAGCGCCGCCGCGTGGTCGATCACCCTGGCGCCGCTGGAGAACCGTCTTCTCGAGGCCGTCAAGCAACTGCGCATCGACGGCGAACAGGCTGACGTGCGCGTGGTCGAGATCCTGCTCGGCGACGGCGACCGCTCGGTGATGGCGATCGAGCCGTTGCCTGCCGGGGCCGCCGGCAAGCCGCGCACGACCCCGCCGTGATCGCTGGCACCCGGTACCGCCGCAGCGCGACGCTGCTGCTTTGGTTGGCCGCGCTGGCGGCCGGCCTGGTGGTGATCGCGCGTTCGCAGTTCAGCGCCGACCTGACTGCGTTCCTGCCCGCGGCCCCGGATGCGCAGCAGCGCGTGCTGATCGAGCAGTTGCATAGCGGTGTGCCTGCACGCACGTTGATGCTGGCGATCGAAGGCGGCAGCGCGGCGCAGCGCATCGAATCGTCACGCAAGCTCGCGGCCGCGCTGCGCGCGAGCGCGCTGTTCGAACAGGTGCAGAACGGCGAGAACGCGGCCTGGCGCGAGGTCGGTGAATGGGTCTTCCTTCACCGCTACCTGCTCAGTGCCGGAGTCGATGACCAGCGGTTTACCGCCGACGGCTTGCGAGACGCGATCGCCGAGACGCTGTCTTTGCTCGGCACGCCCGCCGGCAGCCTCGTCAAGCCGCTGTTGACACGGGATCCGACTGGCGAATTGCAACGCATCGCCGAGAACAATCTGCCGGCCAGCGGGCCCAAGACGGATCAAGGTGTCTGGGTCTCACGCAACGGCTCGCGTGCCCTGCTGCTGGTCATCGTCAAGGCAGCCGGGTCCAACCTCGATGCGCAGGCGCAGGCGATCGCGCAGATCGAACGCGCCTTCGGCGTGCAGGCCACGAGCGAGGTGACGTTGCGCCTCAGCGGCGCGCCGAAGTTCGGCGTCGATAGCCGGGCACAGATCGAAACCGAGGCGCGCAACCTGGCGATCGCCGGTACGCTGCTGGTCGGCACGCTCCTGCTGGTGTCCTTCGGCTCGCTGGCGGCCCTCGGCGTTGCGATGCTGCCGGTGGCGAGCGGCGTCATCGCCGGCATCGCGGCCGTGAGCCTGGGCTTCGGAACCGTTTACGCCATGACCCTCGGCTTCGGCTCCACCTTGATCGGCGAGGCGGTTGACTATGCGATCTATTACCTGATCCAGGCCCGTGCCAAGGCCTCCGGCAGCGGCGGGGCAAAAGCGTGGCTGCGCGAGAGTTGGCCCACCGTGCGCATGGGCCTGCTGACGTCGGTGTGCGGTTTCGCAGCGCTGGCGCTGTCGGGGTTTCCGGGGCTGGCCCAGTTGGGTGTGTTCTCGATCGCCGGTCTGGTCGCCGCGGCATTGACCACCCGCTACCTGTTGCCGGTGCTGGTCCCCGACGGCGCGGGCGGCACCGGCTTGCGCCGCCAACTGGGCCGTGGCTCGGCGCGCGTACTGCAGCTGATGCCGCGGCTGCGCCGTGCGCTCACGGTGTGTGGATTTGCCGCGGTCGCGTTGCTGGTGTGGCGTCACGAGCGGTTGTGGAGCGAAGACCTGTCCTCGCTGAGCCCGGTGCCGAAGGAGGCGCTCGCGTTCGACCAAGCCCTGCGCGCCGATCTGTCGAACCAGGACGGTGGCGCGATGGTCGTGCTGCAGGCGGCCGATGCCCAGGCGGCGTTGCAGGCCGCCGAGGCAGCCGGCCTGCAGCTGGACCGCCTGGTTGCACAGGGCCAGCTCGTTGGCTACCAGAGCGCGGCCCGCCTGCTGCCCAGCGTCGCCACGCAACGCAAGCGCCAGTTGGCGCTACCGGACGCGAACACGCTGTACAGCGCACTCGCGCAAGCGACTGCGGGCGGCCCGCTCAAGGCCGAGCGGCTTGCGCCCTTCGTCGATGACGTGCAGAGCGCGCGCCGGCTCGAGCCGGTCACGCCGCAATCTCTGGCCGGCACTGCCTTGGCGCCGCTCGTCGATACGCTGCTGCTGCACCGCCCCGACGGCAGTTGGGCCGCGCTGCTGCCGTTGCAGCCGGCGGGCGACAAGCTCGACACGGCGGCGGTGCGCGCCGCACTGGCTGGCCTGCCGGGTGCGCAGGTCCTCGAGATCTCGGTCGAACTGCGCCGCCTGTACCGTCATTACCTGCACGAAGCCCAGGTCCAGGCCTTGCTCGGCGGACTCGGTGTCGTGGTGCTGGTCGCGTTGTGGCTGCGCTCGTGGCGGGGCCTCCTCGCGGTCTGCCAGCCGCTGTTGCTGGCCGTCGTGTTCACGATGGCCGGCCTGCATCTGCTCCAGGTGCCGCTGGGCATCCTGCACCTGGTCGGGCTGCTGCTGGTGGTGGCCCTCGGCTCGAATTACGCGCTGTTCTTCGATCTGAAGAACGACGGCACGGCAGCGGATGAAGACACGCTTGCATCGCTGCTGCTGGCCAACCTCACGACGGCACTCTCGTTTGGCCTGATTGCGCTGTCGGGCATCCCGGCGCTGTCGGCGATCGGCCGCGTCGTCGCGCCCGGCGCGCTGCTCGCCTTGCTGCTGGCGGCGGCGTACGCGCGGCCGCACCGCGCTGTGAGGGAGGCCAACATCGATGGCTGAAAATTC
>JANOKY010000131.1:0-12035 GCA_031419635.1 Burkholderiales bacterium
GGGCGGGCAGTGGCAGCACGGGCGTTTCGAGGCGCGCATCAAGACCGTCACCGGCCGTGGCCTGTGGCCGGCATTCTGGATGCTGCCGAACACCACGGTGGCCTGGCCGGCCAGCGGCGAGATCGACATCCAGGAGTCGACCGGCCAGCGCGCGATGTTCAACTACGGCACGATGCACTTTGGGCCGTCGAACAGCGCGCACCAGCAGCTCAGCACCGCCGTGTACACGCAGCCCGATACCCTGGCCGACGCCTTCCATGTCTACGCCGTGGAATGGACGCCCAACCGCATCAGCTGGTTCATCGACGGCGTGCTCTATGCCACGCGCACGCCCGCCGACATGGCCAACGCCGCGGACTGGACCTTCGAGAACTACGCCTACTACCTGATCCTCAACCTCGCGGTCGGCGGCAACCTCGGCGGCACGGTCGATGCCGCTGCGCTGCCGCAATCGCTACAGGTCGACTACGTGCGCGTTTACGCCAGCCCGCAGCCCTCGTTCACCGGCAGCCTGATCGCGCAGCCCAACGCGGCGGCCACCTACACCCTGGTCAATCCGGCCGGCAGCGGCGCCACGTACGCCTGGACCTCGCCCACCGGCCAGACCTCGAACTCGAACAGCCTGACGGTGAACTGGGGCACCAGCGGCGGCACGGTGGCCGTGACCGTTGCCGACAGTTGCGGCAGCTACACCAGGAGCCTCAACGTGAAGGTGTCGCCGGTGCTCGCCAAGGCGGTGACGCTGGACGACTTCGAACTGAATCGAACGCTCGCCTACACCATGGTGTCGGGTACGTTCAACGCCGCAGCAGCCAATCCGGCACCCGATGCGATCAACGGCAGTGCGGTCGTCGCCCGCTACGTGCGCAATTCAACTCAAGCCTATGACGTGATCATCGCGTCGACCGCCGCGATAACCGACGCCTCGGCCTGGCTCAAGGGCAGCCGCGCCTTCTACCTCGACCTCTACACCGATGCGCCGGTGGGCACGCCGCTGTTGGTGCAGCTCGAGAACAGCGCCGTGGCCACCGCGGCGAACTACCCTGCAGGGCGGCATTCCAAATACATCGCCACGACCGGTGTGCGCAACGCCTGGCAGCGCCTGAAGTTCCTGCTCCAGGACCGCATTGACGACGCCACCGACGACACGGCGGTCAACCAGCTCGTGCTGCTGCTGGCTCCGAATTCGTTGACCAGCAACACCTACCACCTCGACAACCTGTCGGTTTACGGGCCGGTCACGGCGGCGGCAACGTCGCTGCGCGTTTCGTCCGTCACCACCGGCACCGCAACGGCCGGCGGCGGCAAGAAGTACGCGACGGCCACGGTCACGGTGCTCGACAACAACAACGCCCCCGTTGCCGGCGCAACCGTCGTCGGCAACTTCTCCGGCACCTTGGCGCAGACGAACGTCTCCGGCCTGACCGACACCACCGGCAAGGCCACGCTCAAGACCAGCAGCAGCGCCAGCGGCACGCTGACGGTGAACTTCTGCGTCAGCAGCGTCAGCTCGGGCACGCTCGGTTTCGACAAGGCCGGCAGCACCGGCGTGTGCCCCTAGCGCCTCGGCCGTTGGCCCCGTCAGGGTGCCGCGCGCATCCGCTTCACACCGAGGATCCAACCCGCGAACGCGGCCATCTGCGCGGTCGCGGGCATGCATTCGCCCGCCAGCTTGAGGTCTGGATGTCCTACTCGTAGCTTCGCGCGTCCTCAATCACCTTGCCGTCGTTGGGCAGCTCGCCGGGTCGCATCCACGAGACTTCTCCGCGCAGCTTGGTGATGTCACGCAGGCTCTGCGCCACGCGCTCGGCCAGGCCGTCGGGCGCGCCGGTCTGCGCCAGCTCGGCACTCAGTTCTGCATGCAGGGTCATGCGGTCGTTGGCCATCTCGCCGTCGACGACCAGGCGCGCACGCGCGATCTCGGGGTGGCGCTTGATGACTTCGGCGACCTGGCTGGCGTGCACGAACATGCCGCGCACCTTGGCGGTCTGGTCGGCGCGGCCGAGCCAGCCCTTGATGCGGGTGTTGGTGCGCCCGCTCGGGCAGGCGCCCGGCAACACGGCCGAGAGGTCGCCGGTGCCGAAGCGGATCAGCGGGTAGTCGGGGTTGAACGAGGTGACCACCACTTCGCCGACTTCGCCCGCCGCCAGCGGATCGCCGGTGCCCGGGCGCACGATCTCGACGATCACGCCTTCGTCGAGCACCAGGCCTTCGCGGGCGGTGGTCTCGTAGGCGATGAGGCCGAGGTCGGCGGTGGCGTAGCTCTGGTAGGCCTGGATGCCGCGCTCGATCAGCCAGTCGCGCAGCGAGGGCGGGAAGGCTTCGGCGCCGAGCAGGGCCTTCTTCAGCGAGCCGATGTCGGTGCCGGCTTCGATCGCCTTCTCGACCAGGATCTTCAGAAAGCTCGGTGTGCCGATGTAGGCGTCGGGCCGCAGGTCGGCGATGGCCTGCAATTGCAGTTCGGTGTTGCCGACGCCGCCAGGGAATACCGTGCAGCCGAGTGCCAGCGCGCCCGATTCCATCATCAAGCCGCCGGGCGTCAGGTGGTACGAGAAGCAGTTGTGCACCAGGTCGCCGCCGCGCAGGCCAGCGGCGTGCATCGCGCGGGCCAGGCGCCAGTAGTCGTTCGCGGTGCCTTCGGGTTCGTAGATCGGGCCGGGCGACTGGTAGACGCGCTGGGCGCGGCGCAGCGTGCCGAACTGGCTGTCAATGGCGCGCCAGCCGATGGTGGCAAAGCCGCCGAAGGGGTCGCCGCCGGCCTGGCGTGCCGCTTGCTGGCGCTCGAGCAGTTCGTGTTTGCGGATCACCGGCAGCGTGGCCAAGGCGGCGCGGCTGGTGATCGATGCGGCATCGACGCTGGCCAGCGTTTGGGCAAACGCGTCGGCGTGGCGTTGGGCCTGCGCGATCTGCGCCGGCAGCGCGGCCATCAGGCGGGCTTCGCGTACCGCAGGGTCGCGGGCTTCCAGCGCGTCGTAGAAATCAGCGCTCATTCGTCGCGGTCCCAGCGCGCCAGGCGCTTCTTTACTTCGTCGATCAGCTTGCGCTGGTCGGCTGCGGAGTGGACCGTGATGCGGTCCCACTCGGGCGTGAGCGCAAGCCGGCGCGCGAGGCGGGTCTGGATCGCGTTGCCCGCGACTGCGAGTTCGAGCACGCGCTTGCCGCGTTGCTCGAACGCGTTGCCGCACTCGGCAAGTTTCAAGTCGCACAACTGGCGCTTCAGCGTCACCAGCGCGCCGGCGGCCTCGAAGGGCGGCGGCGCGAAGCCGAATTCGTCGCTGCCGCTCATGACAACCATCTTTTGCGCCGCCTGTAGCTCTTGACGTCCTTGAAGCTTTTCCGGTCGCCGCCACCCATGCCGAGGTAGAACTCCTTCACGTCTTCGTTCTCGCGCAGGTTCTTCGCCTCGCCGTCCATCACGATGCGCCCGCTCTCCAGGATGTAGCCGTAGTCGGCGTAGCGCAGCGCCATGTTGGTGTTCTGCTCGGCCAGCAGGAAGGTGACCTTCTCGCGCTGGTTCAAATCCTTGACGATCTCGAACACCTCTTCGACGATCTGCGGCGCCAGGCCCATCGAAGGCTCATCGAGCAGCACCATCTTCGGGTTGGCCATCAGCGCGCGGCCGATGGCGCACATCTGCTGCTCGCCGCCCGAGGTGTAGGCGGCCTGCGAACTGCGCCGCGTCTTCAGGCGCGGGAAGTAGGTATAGACCTTCTCCAGCGTGGCCGCCACCGCGGCCTTGCCATCCTTGCGCGTGTAGGCCCCCGTCATCAGGTTGTCTTCAATCGTCAGGTGGGCAAAACAGTGCCGCCCTTCCATCACCTGGATCACACCACGCTCGACCATCTCGCTGGTGCTGAGCTTTTCGATGCGCTCGCCCCGTAGTTCGATGCTGCCCTTGGTGACTTCCCCGCGCTCGCCGGCGAGCAGGTTGCTCACGGCACGCAGCGTGGTGGTCTTGCCCGCGCCGTTGCCGCCGAGCAGCGCCACCACGCCGCCTTCAGGTACCTGCAACGACACCCCCTTCAAGACCAGGATGACATGGTTGTAGATGACCTCGATGCCGTTGACGTTGAGAAGGATGTTGCTCATGGCGGCTCTTGTGAAGGGCGGGCCCCGCGGGGCCCGCCGTCGGTTCAGCTCTGGCAGTCTTGCGGCGTGCGCCGCGTCAGCTTCTTCTCTGTGGCGTACTTGTCGGCGGCGGCCTTGACCATCGGCTTGATGATCTGGTCGTCGGCCTGGTACCACTCGGGCAGGATGTTCCACTTGCCGCCGTCCCAGGTCTGCACGCGGGCCCAGGTGCTGCCCATGTGGTCCTGGCACGAGGTGCTGATCGGGCGCATCACGCCGGCGAAGCCCAGGGCGTCGATCTTCTTCTGGTCGAGTGCCAGGTTCTCCAGGCCCCAGCGCACCTGCTCGCCGGTCATGACCTTGCCTTTGCCAAAGCGCTCCTGGGCGCGGCGCACGGCCTCAACGCTCATCATCTGGATGAGCAGGCCGCGCGTGTAGAGCACCGATCCGACCTCGTCCTTCGGCCCTGTGCCCTGGCCTTTGTCGTGGACGTACTTCAGGATATCCTGGATTACCTTGGGCGAGGTGCCCGACGGGTTCAGCGCCAGCGCGTTGTAGCCCTTGGCGCCTTCGCCGACGTCCTTGACATCGGGCTCGGCACCCGACCACCACACGCCGTACATCTTGTCGCGCGGGTAGCCGGTGGCCTGGGCCTCCTTCAGCGCGGTGGAGTTCATCACGCCCCAGCCCCACAGCAACACGTAGTCAGGGCGGCCCTGGCGCACCTGCAACCAGGCCGACTTCTGTTCGACACCCGGTGGCGTGACTGGAATCTTCACGAGCTCGAAGCCGTGCGTCTTCGAACGCTCATCCAGCAGGGCCATCGGCTCGCGGCCGAAGGGCGAGTCGTGATAGACGATGGCGATCTTCTTGCCCTTGAGCTTGTCCAGCCCGCCTTCCTTCTTGCCGATGTGCTGGATCAGGATGTCGGCTGCCGTCCAGTAGCTGCCCATCAGCGGGAAGTTCCACTTGAACACGCCGCCGTCTTGCGACGCGGCCAGGCCGTAGCCCAGCGTGATGAGCGGAATCTTGTCATTGGCCACACGGTCGGTCAGCGCGAACGTGATGCCGGTGGCCTGCGGGTCGAACAGTGTCGCGCCCTTGCCCTTGAGGCGTTCGTAGCACTCGACGCCCTTGTCGGTGGCGGCGTAGGTCGTCTCGCATTCCTCGAAGGTGAGCTTCACGCCGTTGATGCCGCCATCGCGGGCGTTGATCAGCTTGATGTAGTCCTGCTTGCCGTTGGCCCACGGCGTGCCGTTGGGCGCGTAGGCGCCGGTGCGATACACCAGCAGCGGGAAAAACTGTTCCTTGGCCTGCGCCCAGGCGCTGCTGGTGCCCAGTAGCGCCGCACTGGCCAATGCGATCGAAGCAAGTGATTTCATTTGGGTCTCCGAAAAAAAAAGGACTGCCACCGTTGAACTGCTAGTGAGGGAAAGGCCAAAGCCGCAGCTTTTCCTTGGCCGTGGACCAGAGGCGGGCGATGCCGTGCGGCTCGACGATCAGGAAGAACACGATCAGGCCGCCGAAGATCATGAAAGTGAGGTGCGCCGCCAGCGCGGTGTCGATCGGGATGCCGAACCAGTAGGGCAGGCCGTCGAGCACGATCGGCAGCACGACGATGAACGCGGCGCCGAAGAAGCTGCCCATCACCGATCCCAGGCCGCCGATGATCACCATGAACAGCAGGTCGAAGCTGCGGTTGAGGTTGAAGGCCGCCGGCTCCCACGACCCCAGGTGGATGAAACCCCACAACGCGCCGGCCACGCCGACGATGAAGCTGCTGACGGCGAAGGCGCTGAGCTTGGCGTACACGGGCCGGATGCCGATCACCGCTGCGGCCACATCCATGTCGCGGATGGCCATCCACTCGCGCCCGATGTGGCCGCGCACGAGGTTCTTGGCCCCCAGCGCGAACACCACCAGGAACACCAAGCAGAACAGGTACTTCTGCACCGGCGTCTCGATCGGGATGCCCAGCACATTGAGGCCGGCCACGCTGACCGAGCCCGACGAAGAGTCGTTGGTGACCCACTTCCAGCGCAGGCAGGCCCAGTCGACGAAGAACTGCGCCGCCAGCGTGGCCACTGCCAGGTACAGACCCTTGATGCGCAGCGAGGGCACGCCGAACAGCACGCCCACGGCGGTGGAGCACAGGCCACCGAGCAGCATCGAGGCGATCAGGGGCATGCCGGGCACGCGCGCATGAAGGTTGTAGGCCGCGTAAGCGCCGACGGCCATGAAGGCTCCCGTGCCCAGCGAGATCTGGCCGCAGTAACCGACCAGGATGTTGAGTCCCAGCGCGGCCAGCGACAGGATCAGGAACGGGATCAGCACCACGCGGAAGAGGTACTCCGGTGCCAGCAGGGGCACGACGCCAAAGGCAAGAACCAGCAGCAGGCCGATGGCGATCCGGTCCTGCAGGATCGGAAAGATCTGCTGGTCGGCTCGGTAGCTGGTCTTGAACTGACCATTCTCTCTGTACAGCATGATTCAGACCCGGTCGATGATCTTCTCGCCGAACAGCCCCTGTGGCCGCACGAGGAGTAAGGCAAGTGCCAGCGCATACGCGAACCAGGTCTCGATGCCGCCGCCGAAATACGGGCCAATGAAGACCTCGGAGAGCTTCTCGCCCACGCCGATGATCAGCCCGCCAAGGATGGCCCCGGGCACTGAAGTAAAGCCGCCGAGGATGACCACCGGCAGCGCCTTCAGCGCCACGGTCGACAGCGAGAACTGCACGCCCAGCTTGCTGCCCCAGATGACACCGGCCACCAGCGCCGCAAAGCCGGCCACGCTCCAGACGATGAACCAGATGCGGTTGAGCGGTATGCCGATCGACTGCGCCGCCTGGTGGTCGTCGGCCACCGCGCGCAGGGCGCGGCCGGTGGCGGTCTTCTGGAAGAACAGGCTCAAAGCGGCCACCAGGGCCGCGGCGATCAGCGCCGCGTAAAGATCTTCCTTGTTCAGCAGCACGCCGCCCGGGAACAGGTCTTCCATCAGGAACATCGGGTCCTTGGGCAGGCCGACGTCAATCTTGTAGATGTCGCTGCCGAACAGCGTCTGGCCGAAGCCGTCGAGAAAGTACGTGATGCCCAGGGTGGCCATCAGCAACGCGATGGCCTCCTGGTTGACCAGCCGGCTCAGCACCAGGCGCTCGATCAGCCAGGCCACCGTCACCATCACCAACATGGCGCCGATGAAGGCCAGCACATTGGCCAGCAGCAGGTTGTCGAAGCCGAGCAACTTGGGGAACCAGGTCGAAAAGCGCGCCATGGCCAGGGCCGCGAACAACACCATCGCGCCCTGCGCGAAGTTGAACACGCCGCTGGCCTTGTAGATGAGCACGAAGCCCAGGGCCACCAGCGAATACAGCATGCCCGTCATCAGGCCGCCGATCAGGGTTTCGAGGAAGGGTCCCATGGTCTCGATTCCGTTCAATGACTGGCGCCGAGGTAAGCCGTGATGACGTCGGGGTTGGCGCGCACTTCTTCGGGCGTGCCGTCGCCGATCTTCTTGCCGTAGTCGAGCACCACGACGCGGTCGCTGATGTCCATTACCACGCTCATGTCGTGTTCGATCAGCACGACGGTGGTGCCGTACTCGTCGTTGACGTCGAGGATGAAGCGGCTCATGTCCTGCTTTTCCTCGACGTTCATGCCGGCCATCGGCTCGTCGAGCAAGAGCACCTGCGGCTCCATCGCCAGCGCGCGGCCGAGGTCGACGCGTTTTTGCAGGCCGTAGGGAAGGCGCCCGACGGGGGTCTTGCGGTAGGCCTGGATCTCGAGGAAATCGATGATCTTCTCGACCGACTCTCGGTGTGCCGACTCTTCGCGTTCTGCCGCGCCCCACCGGATCGCCTGCTGGAAGATATTGGTCTTCATGCGCAGGTTGCGCCCGGTCATGATGTTGTCCAGCACGCTCATACCCTTGAACAGGGCCAGGTTCTGGAAGGTGCGCGCCACGCCCATCTCGGCCACCTGGCGCGAATTCATGTGGGTGAAGGTCTGGCCGCGAAAGGCGATGCTGCCCTCCTGCGGTGCGTACACGCCATTGATGCAATTGAGCATGCTGCTCTTGCCCGCACCGTTCGGGCCGATGATGGCGCGCAGCTCGTGCTCGCGCACGTTGAAGCTGATGTCGGTGAGCGCCTTGACGCCGCCAAAGCGCAGGCTGATGTTTTTGACGTCGAGGATGACCTCGCCGATTTCGCGTTGGCTCACCTCAGGCCGCCTTCTTCACGTTGCCGAAGGTCTTGGCATCGACGATCTTCAGCGTGGCCGAGACGCTGCCGGCGCGGCCGTCTTCGAACTTCACCGCGGTCTCGATGAACTGCTCGGTCTTGCCGGCGTACAGCGCATCGACCAGCACCTGGTATTTGTCGGCGATGGCGCCGCGGCGCACCTTGCGCGTGCGGGTGAGTTCGCCGTCGTCGGCGTCGAGCTCTTTGTGCAGGACCAGGAAGCGGCTGATTTGCGAGCCGGCGAGCTTGTCGTCGGCAGCCAGGTCGGCGTTGACTTTCTCAACGCATTCGCGCGCCAACTCCAGCACCTGGGGCTTGGAGGCCAGGTCGGTGTAGCCGGCATAAGGCAGGTTGCGCTTCTCGGCCCAGTTGCCGATGGCGTCGAAATCGATGTTGATGAAGGCGCAGACCTTCTCGCGCTTGTCGCCGAAGGCCACCGCTTCCTTGATGTACGGAAAGAATTTGAGTTTGTTCTCGACGTACTTGGGCGCGAACATCGCCGCGTCGTTGGGCCCGCCCATCAGGCGGCCGACATCCTTGGCGCGGTCGATGATCTTCAGGTGGCCGCCGGCATCCAGGAAGCCGGCGTCGCCGGTGCGGTACCAGCCGTCGGGCGTCAGCACTTCGGCGGTCGCGGCCGGGTTCTTGTAATAGCCCTTGAGCAGGCCGCTGGAGCACGTACAGCTCGCCATCGCTGTCGAACTTGATCTCGACGCCGTCGATCGGCACGCCCACGGTGTCGGCCTTCACTTCGTGGTCGGGTTGCAGGCAAACGAAGACGGCGGTCTCGGTCGAGCCGTAGAGCTGCTTCAGGTTGATGCCGATGGCGCGGTAGAAGCTGAACAGGTCGGGCCCGATGGCTTCGCCCGCGGTGTAGGCCACGCGCACGCGCGAGAAGCCCAGCGTGTTGCGCAGGGGCCCATAGATCAACAGGTTGCCCAGGGCGTAGTGCAGACTGTCGAGCGCGCCCACCGGCTTGCCGTCCATGCGCCGCGGCCCGATGCGCTGGGCGAGATCCATGAAATGCCGGTACAGCCATTTCTTGATGCGGCTGGCGTCTTCCATGCGGATCGTCACGCTGGTCAAGAGGCCTTCGAAGATGCGCGGCGGCGCGAAGTAATAGGTCGGGCCGACTTCCTTCAGGTCGATGCTCGCGGTGCCGGCGCTCTCGGGGCAGTTGACAACATAGCCGCAGGCCAGCCATTGCGCGTAGCTGAAGATGTTCTGGCCGATCCAGGCCAGCGGCATGTAGGCCAGCACCTCTTCGCTCGATGTGAGCTTGTCGAAGCGAGCCCCCGCCGCGGCGCGGTCGAGCAAGGAGAAGTGCGTATGCACGACGCCCTTGGGGTTGCCGGTGGTGCCCGAGGTGAAAAACATCGCCGCCACGTCGTCGGGCTGGCAGGCGGCCACCGCAGCGTCGAAGAAGCCCGGGTGCGCGGCCTCGTAGGCCGTGCCGGCGGCGATCAAGGCGTCGATGCTGTCCAGGCCCGGCTCGCTGTAGTGGCGCAGGCCGCGCGGGTCATCGAACCAGATCTGCGCGAGCTGCGGACACTGCGGCCGGATTTCGAGCAACTTGTCGACCTGCTCCTGGTCTTCGACGATGGCGAAGGCGACCTCGGCGTTGTTGAGCGGGAAAACGAACTCGGTGACCGCCGCATCCTGGTACAGCGGCACGGGAATCGCACCGAGCGATTGCGCCGCCAGCATCGCGGCGTACAGGCGCGGCCGGTTCTCGCCCACGACCACCAGGTGCTGGCCCTTGCTCAATCCGGCGGCGGCCAGGCCACCGGCAATCTGCTGCACCAGCGTGGCCAGGTCGCGCCAGGTCAGCGTCTGCCAGATGCCGTATTCCTTCTCGCGCAGGGCCGGCGCATCCGGGCGCTGCGCGGCATGGTCCAGCATCAGTCGCGGGAAGGTGGTTTGCACCGGGAAGTCTCCGTCGGGCCCTGTGGGGAGCCGCTTCGAGCGCGATGCTAGGCAGAAGTTTGACGCCAGGTTGTCGTTATGACGACAATCTGCGGGTCCACCCCCAGGGGACTTTCCCGGGGTGGTTGTGTCAGCGCCTTGTCAACTTGAGCCTCATGAGCCCCAGCAGATCGCCCCCTTCAACACCGCTGCGCCAACGCACGCGCCGCGCCCGCGCCGACGAGTTGCAGCGCGTGCCGTGGTGGCCGCTGCTCGATGCCGTGGAGAGTGCGCGGGTGGCGCATGACATGCAGGTGGCCGAGGCCGAGGTCGGCGAGTACCTGTGCCGCATCGGCCGCCCGGCCACACTGTGGTTCGGCGTCGTCGAGGGCCTGCTGAAGATGAGCAACGACAGCGCGATGGGCACCCCGATCACCTTCACCGGCGTGCCCTCGGGCGCCTGGTTCGGCGAAGGCACCCTGCTCAAGCGCGAGTGCTACCGCTACAACATCGAGGCCTTGCGGCGCAGCCTGGTGGCTGGCCTGCCGATCGCCACTTTCGACTGGCTGATCGAGCGCAGCATCCCCTTCAACCGCTACCTGATGAACCAGTTGAACGAACGCCTGGGCCAGTTCATCGCCGCCCGCGAGATCGACCGCATGACCGACGCCGATACCCGCGTCGCGCGCAGCCTGGGCGCGCTGTTCCACCCGGTGCTGTACCCGGGCGTGGGCGAGCTGCTGCGCATCACGCAGCAGGAGCTGGGCTACCTGGTCGGGCTGTCGCGGCAGCGCGTGAACGAGGCGCTGCGCGTGTTGCAGGAGCGCGGCTTGATTCGCATCGAGTACGGCGGCTTGCGGGTGCTCGATCTCGCGGGTTTGCAGCGGGCGCGGCCAGGGTGATCAGGCGTCGTTGCTGACGCCCGACGCCACATGCCCGGCCGGCACATGCGCCGCGGCGTTCTCGATATGGCCGGTCTGGTCGTCGAAGAAAAAATCGGGCTCGAACTCGCGCAGGAACTCGCCCTTGGGCAGGCCGCCGAGGAACATGGCTTCATCGACCTCGATGTGCCAGTCCATCAGGGTACGGATTGCGCGCTCGTGGGCCGGGGCGCTGCGCGCGGTGACCAGGGCGGTGCGGATGCGCATGGCATTGACCGGCTCACGCTGTAGGCGCTGCAAGGCTTCGAGCAGCGGCTTGAAGGGGCCTGGTGCCAGTGGGGTGGAAGCGCGCGCGCGTTCATGGGCCTGGAAGGCGGCCAGGCCGGCGTGCTGGTAGACGCGCTCGGACTCGTCGGAGAACAGCACCGCGTCACCGTCGAAGGCGATCCGCACTTCGTTCGGGTGCGCACCCGAGGCCCGCGCCGAGTGCGGATAGACGCGTGCGGCGGGCACGCCCGCAGCCAGGGCCGAGCGCACGTCGGCTTCGTTGGTGGAAAGGAAGAGGTGCGCGTTCAGCGGCTTGAGGTAGCGCCAGGGGCTCTGGCCGCGCGTGAACACCCCGCGCTCGATCGGCAGGCCGTAATGCTGGCAGGAGCGGAACACGCGCATGCCCGACACCGGGTCGTTTCGCGACAGGATCACGACATCGACAAGCGGGTTGCCGTCGGTGTTGAACGCCAGCAGTTTGTTGACCAGCGAGAAAGCGACGCCGGCCTGCGCCGGTTGCTCCAGCCGCTGCAACTGCAGTTGCATGTAGGCGCGGTCGTCGCTGGCCTCGAAGACGCGGTTCTCGTCTTCGAAGTCGAACAGGGCGCGCGAGGACAGGGCAACGACCAGGCGGCCGTCGAGCGAGGTGGGCATGGCGGCCGATGATAGCCAGC
>JANOKY010000132.1:0-2149 GCA_031419635.1 Burkholderiales bacterium
CCGGCTGGCCGAAGAAGTCAGCCTCGCGCGGCCGCAATGCCCGACGCTGGCCCATGTGCTGCACTTCAACGGCGCGGCCGAGGCGGGGCTCGAGGCGGCGATGGCAGCCCAGGCAACGAGCTTCGCCAACATCGACACCGCGGCCGACGACACCTGCCTCATCGCCTTCACCTCGGGCACCACCGGCCAGCCCAAGGCGGCGCTGCACTTCCATCGCGACGTGATGGCCGCCTGCGCCTGCTGGCCGCCGCATGTGCTGCGCGCCGAGGCTGACGACCGCGTCATCGGCAGTCCGCCGCTGGCCTTCACCTTCGGCCTCGGCGGCTTGCTGCTGTTTCCGCTGTCGATCGGCGCGGCCAGCGTGTTGGTCGAGAAGGCCACGCCCGATGCGCTGCCGGCGGCGATCGCGCGCCACCGCGCGACCATCTGCTACACCTCGCCGACGGCCTACCGGGCGATGGCCTCGCAGGTCCACGCGCATGACCTCACCAGCCTGCGCAAATGCGTCTCGGCCGGCGAGGCCCTTCCGGCCGCGACGCGCAAGTTGTGGAAGGACACCACCGGCATCGAGATCATCGACGGCATCGGTTCCACCGAGCTGCTGCACATCTTCATCTCGGCCACCGAAGCGCAGGCGCGTGGCGGCGCCACCGGCTTCGTCGTGCCCGGCTACCAGGCCTGCGTGCTCGGCGACGACGGCCAGCCGCTGCCGCCGGGGCAGGTCGGGCGGCTGGCGGTGCGCGGGCCGACCGGGTGCAAGTACCTCGCCGACGAGCGCCAGAAAAGCTATGTACAGGACGGCTGGAACCTGACCGGCGATGCCTACCTGATCGACCCCGCCGACGGCCAGTTCGTCTACCAGGCGCGCACCGACGACATGATCATCAGCGGCGGCTACAACATCGCCGGGCCCGAAGTCGAGAGCGCATTGCTGCTGCACGAGGCGGTGGCCGAATGCGGCGTGATCGGCGTGGCCGACGGGCAGCGCGGCCAAATCGTCAAGGCCTTCGTGGTGTTGAAGCCCGGCCATGCCGGCGACGCGGCGATGGCCAAGGCGCTACAGGATTTCGTCAAGGCCACGGTGGCGCCGTACAAGTACCCGCGGGCGATCGAGTTCCGCGATGCGCTGCCACGAACCGAGACGGGCAAGTTGCAGCGCTTCAAATTACGCGGCGCGTAGCTTCAGCCGATACGCCCGAGCAGCAGGTACTCCATCAATGCCTTCTGCACATGCATGCGGTTCTCGGCCTCGTCCCAGACGACGGACTGGGGCCCGTCGATGACCTCGGCGTCGACCTCTTCGCTGCGGTGCGCTGGCAGGCAGTGCATGAACAGGGCATCGGGCTGCGCCACTTCCATCATGTCAGTGTCGACGCACCAGTCGACGAAGGCCTTGCGGCGCTCTTCGTTTTCGGCCTCGTAGCCCATGCTGGTCCAGACGTCGGTGGTCACCAGGTGCGCGCCGCGGCAGGCGTCCATCGGGTGGTCGAAGACCTTCACGCATTCGGTGTTCGACACGCCGGCCACGACCGGGTTGAGCTCGTAGCCGGTGGGTGTGCTGACATGCAGGGTGAAGCCCAGGATGTCGGCGGCCTGCAGCCAGGTGTTGGCCATGTTGTTGCCGTCACCGACCCAGGCCACGACTTTGTCCTTGAGGAATTCGAGTGCGCCGGCTTCGCCGCCGCGTGGACCGCGCTGTTCGATGAAGGTGAAGATGTCGGCCAGGATCTGGCACGGGTGGTATTCGTTGGTCAGGCCGTTGATCACCGGTACGCGCGAATGCGCGGCGAAGCGCTCGAGCGTGGTCTGATCGTAGGTGCGGATCATCACGATGTCGACCATGCGGCTGATCACGCGCGCCGAGTCTTCCACCGGCTCGGCGCGGCCCAACTGGCTGTCGCCAGTGGTCAGGTGCACGACAGAGCCACCCATCTGGTACATGCCGGCCTCGAAGCTCACGCGTGTGCGCGTGCTGGCCTTCTCGAAGATCATCGCCAGCGTGCGATCAACCAGCGGCTGGTACTTCTCGTAGTTCTTGAAGCGCTTCTTGATCTCGCGCGTGCGCTCGAACAGGTAGGCGTATTCCTCGGCGCGCAGGTCCTTGAATTGCAGGTAATGCTTCATCAGCGCGTCCCCCGGTTTCATGGCT
>JANOKY010000133.1:0-4378 GCA_031419635.1 Burkholderiales bacterium
GAAATGATGTTCAGCATCGTCGTCTTGCCGCAACCCGAGGGGCCGAGCAACGCGTAGGCGCCGCCATCGGCAAACGTCATCTTCAGCGGCAGCAAGGCGTAATCGTCGTCGCGCTGCGGGTGGGGCTTGTAGGCGTGGGCCAGGTCGAGTTCGATGCGCGCCATGTCAGGCCTTCGCCGTGGGTGCCACCAGCAAGTCACCGGCCGCATCGAAGAGATAGACCTGGGCGGGGCTCAGGTACAGCGTGATCGCCGCGCCGAGCGCGAACTGGTGCACGCCGGTCAACTGCGCGACCAGTTCACCGACCGCGGTATCGACGTGCACGAAGGTGTCGGAGCCCGAGATCTCGGCCAGCTCGACGCTGCCGGGCAGTGCCACATCGCCCGAGCGCGCGCGCACGCGCAAGGCGCCGGCGCGAATGCCGAGGGTCAACGCGGCGCCGTCGATCCGTTCGGGCTGAGCTTGTCGAAGGGCTTCGACAAGCTCAGCCCAACCCTTCGATACCTCAGGGCGAACGGGGTGAGGCTCGGCGACATCGCTTGCGATCAGGTTCATCGGCGGGTCGCTGAACGCGCGCGCGACCCGGATCGACCGCGGCCGGTGGAAGACTTCGGAGGTCGGGCCGTACTGCAGCACCTTGCCGGCATCGAGCACGGCGGTGTAGCCGCCCAGCAGCAGGGCCTCGGTCGGCTCGGTGGTGGCATAAACCACCGTCGATTCGCCGCTGGCAAAGAGCTGCGTCAACTCATCGCGCAACTCCACGCGCAACTTGTAGTCGAGATTCACCAGCGGCTCGTCGAGCAGCATCAGCGGCGCGTTCTTGGCCAGCGCGCGGGCCAGCGCCACGCGCTGCTGCTGTCCGCCCGACAGCTCGGCCGGCAGGCGCTGCAGGAAGGGCTCGATGTGCAGCTTGGCCGCCAGCGCCTGGACCCGGGCGTCGATGCCGCTTTCGCGCCGCAGCTTGAGCGGCGAGGCGATGTTGTCGGCCACCGTCATCGACGGGTAGTTGATGAACTGCTGGTAAACCATCGCCACGTTGCGCTCGCGCACCGGCTTGCCGGTCACGTCCTGGCCGTCGGCCAGCACGCGGCCGGCGCTGGGCTTGTCCAGCCCGGCCATCACGCGCATCAGCGTGGTCTTGCCGGCCTGCGTGGCCCCCAGCAACACCGTCACCGCCCGCGGCACGAGCGTCAGGTCCAGCGGGTAGAGGTGAGTCTGCGCACCGACTTTCTGTTCGATGCGGTCGAGCCTCAGTTCCATGCCTGCTCCGGGGCCGGTGCCGATGGCGGCACCGCGGGTTGGGGGATTCGGTCGCGTAATGTACGTCTGTACGGCCGGTCCGCGGCGGCGACACAATGCGGCGCATGAAAGCCCTTCGCGCCTTTGCCCTGACGGTCTGCCTGGCCGGCATCGTACCGCCCGCCGCCGCACAGAGTGCGCCCGGCCCGGCTGCGGCGCAGCGCCTGCAAGCATTGTTTGCCCGTCATTGGGAGGAAAGCGCCGCACGCTTTCCAGAGTGGGCGACCTGGCGCGGCGACCACCGCTTCGGCGACCACTTCACCGACATGTCGCCTGCGGGCCGCGCGGCACACGACGCCTGGACGCGCGGATGGCTGCGCGAGGTCGAGGCCGTGCCGCCGCAAGCCCTGTCGGCCACCGACCGGGTATCGCGCGAGCTCTTCATTCACGACATGACGCAGAACGTGCGCCAGCAGGCCTACCCCGGTTGGCGCAGCCGCTCGTTGGTTTCGCAGTGGGGCTTCCAGTCCAGGCTGGCTGGCCTGCTGCAGAGCAGCCCGGTGTCGACCGCGGCCGAGATGCGGCAGATGCTGGCCCGGCTGGCCGCCTACCCGACCCGGGTGGATCAGGAAATCGTGCACTTGCGCGAGGGCTTGGCGATCGGCTGGGCCTCGCCACGGCCGGTACTCGAGCGCGTGCTACAGCAGGTCGACGGCCAGTTGCCGGCCGACGTCACCACCTCGCCTTTCTACGCGCCGTTCAAGAACCTCGGCAGCGGCATCGCGGCGGCCGAGCAGGACGCGTTGCGCGGCCAGGCGCAGCGAGTGATCACCGAGCAGGTCTACCCGGCGCTGCGCAAGCTGCGCGCGTTCGCGCAGGACGAATGCCTGCCCAAGGCACCACCCGACGGCGCGCTGTCGCGTTACCCCGGCGGCGCGGCGGTCTACGCCGAGTTGGTGCGCCAACACACGACCACGGCGCTGACGCCGCAGCAGATCCACGACATCGGCCGCAGCCAGTTGGTTCGACTGCGCGGCGAGATGGAAGCAGCGATGCGCGAAAGCGGCTTCAAGGGTGAGTTCGCCGCTTTCGTCGCCTACCTCAACAGCGAGCCGAAGTTCTTCCACACCAGCCCCGAGGCCCTGCTGGCTGGCTACCGCGACATCGGCAAGCGCATCGAACCCGAACTGCCGAAACTGTTTGCCGAGCTGCCGCGCATGCCCTACGGCGTGCGCGCCATCCCGGCCCACCTGGGCCCGGGCGCGGCCGAGTACTACAACAGCCCGTCGCTCGACGGCAAGCGCCCCGGCTGGTTCAACGCCAACACACTGGCCTATCGCACGCGCCCGATCTGGGGCATGGAGACGCTGTTGGCGCACGAGGCCGTGCCCGGCCACCACCTGCAATTCGCGCGCGCCACCGAACTCAGTGCGCTGCCGCCGTTCCGACGAGACAGCGGCTACACGGTCTACAGCGAAGGCTGGGCCTTGTACGCCGAGACCCTGGGCAGCCAGCTCGGCCTGTACACCGACCCACATAGCCGTTCCGGCCACCTGCAGTGGCAGGCCTTTCGCGCCGCGCGCCTGGTCGTCGACACCGGCCTGCACGCGTTGGGCTGGACGCGCGAACAGGCGATCGACTTCATGGTCGAGCGCACCGGTGTCGACCGCGACTTCGTCGCCACCGAGGTCGACCGCTACTACTCGAACCCGGGCCAGGCGCTGGCCTACATGATCGGCCAGCTGAAGATCATCGAGTTGCGCGACCGCGCCCAGGTCCGACTCGGCGCGCGCTTCGACATTCGCAACTTCCACAATGCATTGCTCGACCAGGGTGCCGTGCCGCTGCCCGTGCTCGAACGCCTGGTCGACGAGTGGGTCGCGGCGCAGGCCGCGAAGTAGGGGGAGATCCGATGCCAACCAAAGGACACCTGCTGGCCCTTGACCAGGGCACCTCGAGCTCGCGTGCCATCGTGTTCCACCGCGATGGCCGCATCGTGGCCATGGCGCAGCGCGAGATCCGGCAGATCTTTCCGCAGCCGGGCTGGGTCGAGCACGACGCCACTGAGATCTGGGCCACGCAGCAGGCCGTGGCGCTCGAAGCCCTGTTCAAGGCCAAGCTCAATGCCAGCGACATCGCCGCCATCGGCATCACCAACCAGCGCGAGACCACCGTGCTGTGGAACCGCCGCACCGGCCAACCCATGGCCAACGCCATCGTCTGGCAGGACCGCCGCACCGAGCCGCTGTGCGTGCAATTGCGCGAAGCCGGCCTGACCGAGCAGGTGCGGCGCAGCACCGGCCTGGTCATCGACCCGTACTTCTCCGGCACCAAGATCCGGTGGCTGCTCGACCATGTGCCCGGCGCGCATGTGGCCGCGGCGCAGGGCGAGCTGGCCTTCGGCACCATCGACACCTGGCTGCTGTGGAAGCTGACCGGCGGCCAGGTCCACGCCACCGACGTCAGCAACGCCTCGCGCACGATGCTGTTCGACATCCGCCACAACGTCTGGGACCACGAGCTGCTCAAGGCCCTGCATGTGCCCGACAGCCTGCTGCCGCAGGTGTTCCCGTCGAGCCATGTGTTCGGGCATACCGACCCGGCCCTGTTCGGCGCGCCGATCCCGATTGCCGGCATCGCCGGCGACCAGCAGAGCGCGCTGTTCGGCCAGGCCTGCTTCAAGGCCGGGCTGGCGAAGAACACCTACGGCACCGGCTGCTTCATGCTGATGCACACCGGCGAGCGCTTCGAGGCCAGCGCCAACGGCCTGATCACCACCGCGGCGGCACAGCCCACGGTCACGCCCGAATACGCGCTCGAAGGCAGCGTCTTCATCGGCGGTGCCGTGGTGCAGTGGCTGCGCGACGGCCTGCAGGCCATCAAGGGAAGCGGCGAGGTGCAAACCCTGGCCGAGAGCGTGCCCGACAGCGGCGGCGTGATGTTCGTGCCCGCCTTCACCGGCCTCGGCGCGCCGTACTGGAAGCCCGAGGCGCGCGGCGCCATCGTCGGCCTGACGCGCGGCAGCACGGTGGCGCACATTGCGCGTGCCGCGCTGGAAAGCATCGCCTTTCAAAGCGCCGCGCTGCTGCTGGCCATGAGCCGTGACGCCGTGGCCGCCGGCGCGTTGCCGGTGGCCGAA
>JANOKY010000134.1:0-10351 GCA_031419635.1 Burkholderiales bacterium
CGGGCGCGCTGGAAGGGCGCATACAGGGCCTGCATCAGGTGCACGGCGCGCTCGTCGTCGGCGCCGACGACGATGCGGTCCGGGCGCATGAAGTCCCCCACCGCCGCGCCTTCCTTCAGGAACACGGGGTTCGACACCACGCTGTAGGGCACGCGCACGCCGCGCTCGGCCTGGCCGGCGGCAATCGCCTCGCGCACCGCATCGGCGGTGCCGACCGGCACCGTGCTCTTGTCGACCACCAGCTTGTAGTCCGTCATGTGGCGGCCGATGCTGCGCGCGGCGGCCAGCACATGCTGCATGTCGGCGGCACCGTCTTCGTCGGGCGGTGTGCCCACAGCAATGAACTGGATGGTGCCGAAGCGCACGCCTTCCTTCAGGTCGGTGCCGAAGTGCAGGCGCTCGGCCGCCATGTTGCGGGCGACGATCTCTTGCAAGCCCGGCTCATGGATCGGCAGCTCGCCGCGCTTCAACTTGGCGATCTTGGTTTCGTCGAGATCGACGCACAGCACGTCATTGCCCATCTCGGCAAAGCAGGCTCCGGTCACCAGGCCGACATAGCCGGCGCCCACCACGGTCAACTTCATCGCTACTCCAATGGAATCGTCATTGACGACTCAGTTGTGTTTGGCGCTCCGCGATGCACCATCTCGGGAGCTGCGTCGCTGGTTTGTCCCCTCGCGGCAGGAACAAAGACCCTCGGGTGCGCGACAGCAGACAGAGCGGGCAGCGGCGGTCCTGATACCTGGGGTGTCGGCTCGGCAGGCAGTAAGAATTTGTCTGCGCTGCCGGCACGCGGCCCTTCGGGTACGTCGGGGAGCCAAAGGGCGACAGTCAGCTATCGGACTCGACGGGCGGTCGCTTGGCACATGCCTGCGGCGATAGCCGGCCAGTTGCTGCCGCTGGCCACGGGCGGCTTCTGGGTGTCTGGCCGCCTCACGGTCACGAAAAAGGACTTTTGAATGACCTATCCTCGACTGATATTCCGCCCCACAGAGGCGCAAAGTTCGCCTGAGCCCGCATCAAAAATTCAGCGCCGCACCCAGCTCGACGCTGTGTGCCGCATCGCGGCGATCAGCGGCGAATGCCGCGCCGGGGCGAAAGCGCGACACGGTCAGCGTCAACTCGACGTGGCGCCATTCGCGCATCGCAAAGAACAGATCGATCTCGCGGCCGATGTCGCGGCTGAGACCCGCCGGGTCTTGCGACAGCCGCGAGCCGGCGAGCGTCGTCGACGCTTGGCGCTGGCGGTAGCGGTGCCACAGCAGTTCGGCGGAGCTGTTCTCCAGAAAGCGCAGGCCGAAGCCGGCGCTGACGATGCGCAGGTTGGACAGCTCGGGGTCGAGCAGAGCGCCGTAGTAGCGCACGCGCTTGACGCCGGCGATGCGGCCCTTGTTCTCCTGCAAGCCGGTCTGGCGGAAGTTGTTGTCCGTCGTTGCATTGCGTTCGCCGCCCGAGCCGTTGGCCAGGCCGAGGCTGAAGGTCGGCCGCGCGGCGCCGGGCAACACCCATTGCGTGCCGAGGTCGAAGGCGTTGCCGCGCACGCGGCGTGAACTGGTGCTACCGGCGCTCAGCAGGCCTTCGGGCGTGGTGCTGAAGGCGGTGCGCGATTCGCGGCCGCGCAGCAGGGCTGCGTCGACGCGGTAGGTCCAGCGGTGGTCCGAGGTGAAGTGCACTTCGCCGCCGACGCGCGCGCCGAGCCAGCGCAGGCGGCCATCGGTTTTGTCTTCGCTGCCACTTGCGAACAGGCTGCCGGGCGCGGGTGCGCCTGAGCCATCATTGGCCAGCAGCCAGAAGGCCTCAACCGCATGGCGCGGCGCCCAGCGCAGGCTGGCGTTGCCGAACCAGCGCGTCAGGCCTTTGAGGGCGGGGTCGATGCCGCGCGCGGCCGACGAGACCTTCGCCACTTCGCGCGCGAGGCCAGTCTCGACGCGCCAGTCGCCCGGCGTGTAGAGCAGGCGCAGGGCGTCGAGGTCGTCGTCCCACCACCAGGAGCGGCGCTCGATCAGGGCCACGCGGCCGATTTGCAGCGACAGCGGCTGGCCGCCGAGGCGCTCGGCCAGCAGCCAGGTCTGGCCGCGCTCCCACGACTGGGTGGTCAGCACGCTGCCGTCGCGTTTGAACTTGCGCCGGTCGGCCAGGCCGACGGCTTGCACGAACAGGCTCAACGAATCGCTGGCGCGCAGGCGGGCATCGAGCTTGAGTTCGTGGTCGAACACATCGCGGTCGCGCTGGCGCGTGGCGTCGAGGTCGAAGTTGCGGCGCCGCTCGGCCGAGGTTTCGTAGCTCAGACCGAGCGCGACGGGGCGACCGAAGAGTTCGACCGTGAACGGTTTTTCGGCGCGGCGTTCGTCGGGCCGCACGGACGCCGGGCCTTGCGGCGTCGCGGTCTCGGGCTCGGCGGCGGGCGGCGTGCCCTGGGCCAGGGCCGTGCCGGCGCAACAGCCGGCGGCGACCAGCAGGGCGAGGTGAAGCTTCACGAGATGTCCTTGATCTTTTGCAGCGCTGGGGTTGGTGACGGGGCCGGCGCGCCTGCCAGCAGCTCGCGCATCGGCCGCCAGCGAACCTGCGGGTGGCGCGATGTGGCCCGCAGCAAGGCATCGAGCAGCGCGAGGTCGCTGTCGTCCATCGCGGCGTGGTGCAGCATCAGACCCACCGGGCCGCCGGCGCTGACGCGATGGGCCATTGCGGCGGCGATGCGCGCGCTGCCGTCTGGCTCGCCGTGTTCGCGGGCGATGCGCTGCTGCTTGCACCAGTCGACGTCGACCGGCAACTCGGGCAGCAGGTGCTGCGGCTCGGCGCCGCGGCTGCGCGACAGTGCGCTGAATCCAAGCGCGGCCAGCAGCGTGGGCGTGATGGCGCTGCAGCGGTTCCAGGGCGGCGTGAAGAACGGGTCGAGCGCGGCGCCGAAGAGGCCCAGCAAATGCTCGCGGCCGGCGCGCAAGTCAGCACCTTGTGCGTCGGCGCTGCGCGTGTGGCCGAACTCGCACTTGCGCTCGATCGCCTCGTGGTTGGTGTGTGCAAAGCCGTGCTGGTGCAGGCCGACCAGGCCGGGTGCAGCGTTCATGCGTGCGCACAGCGAGGTGGCCAGCGCCGCGCTGGCGGCCTGCGGGATCATGGCCAAGTCGATCGGCACGCCGGCGCCTTCGGTGCGATCGAGCAGTGCGAACAGGCGCGCGTCGTCCCAGCCGGCATCGTCGTCGCGCAGAAAAAAATCGACCGGCAACGACGCGGCGTCGAGCGCGGCGAGCAGGGTGTGAAGGCCCTTCGACAAGCTCAGGGCGAACGGATCGAACCGAGTCGTATCGAGGCTGGCGTTCATGCCGCTCGCTCCCGCACAAGCTGCTGCAGGTAGCGCGCACTGTCGGCGGCGCCGTCCAGGCCCAGGCTCACGGCGCTGGGCGTGAAGCCCAGCAGCGCCTCGATGGCGGCGGCCAGCCGCGCAGGGCAGAGCGCGGCGGGATCGAGCTGCTGCATCGCGCCCAGCGCGGCCAGCTTGCTGGCGCGCTCGGCCTGTTCGTTCTCCGTCGCGGTGGCGTAGGGCACCACCAGGGCCGGCACGCGCGCCACCAGGATATCGAGCGCGGTGTTGTAGCCGCATTGGCTGATCGAGGCCCGCGCGTGGCGCATCTCGGCCACCATGTCGGGCACCTGGCGCAGCAGCTCGATGCCGGCCTCACCGCGAGCCGCCTCTTGCAGTGCGAGCCATTCCGATTCAGGCAGGAAGGGCCCGGCGATCAGGCGCATCGGCAGCGGCTCGCGCATCAAGGCGCGCGCTTGCAGTGCGGTATGGAACAGCGCCTTGCCGACGATGCCGCCGCCGGCCGACACCAGCAGTTGCGGGCCCCGCGGCGCAGCCATCGCGTTGGCGCGCACCGGCACCACATAGCCGGTGTAATGCACCGGCACGCGCAGCGGCCGGCGTGGGTGGAAGCTGTCTTCCAGCCGCGCCAGCGCCGGGTCGGCGTGCACCAGCACGGCATCGAAATAGCGGTCAGCGAGCCAGCGGGCGCGGTCGTCGTGATGCTGCTGGTCGGGACGCGCATCGACCAGGATGTCGCGCAGGCTGCAGACCACTCGCGCCGGCTGGCGTTTGGCCAGGCGGATCAGCGGCAGGATCTCGCCGGCAAATTTCTTGCGTCCGAACGGGAACAGCTCGACCAGCAGCACCGCCGGGCGGTGCAGCCGCACGGCGGATTCGATCATCGCGCGGCGCTGCGCCACCGCCTGCGCCACGTCCTGCTTCGCATCACGGCTGACCACAGTGTGGCCATCGTCCATGCCCAGCGGCGGCAGGTCGATGATCTCGATGCCGCCCGGCACCGGCAGCCCCGGCGGCAGCCGGCCGCCGTTGAGAAAGACGACCTTGAAGTCTTGCGACAAGGCCGCGGCCAGCGCAAACGAGCGCGTCAGGTGGCCGATGCCCAGCGAGTGCTGGCAATAGAACAGCAGCGCGGGCCGTGCCGCGACAAAGGGGTCTGCATCACGCAACATGGCGTCGCTCCACCAGGGCAAGGTACGGGCCGCGCGCTTGCAGCAGAGCCTCGTGCGCACCCGACTCGACCAGCCGGCCGTCCTGCAGCACCAGGATGCGGTCGTAGGCGGCCATGTCGGCGTATTCATGCGAGATTTCGATCAGCGTGCGGTTGCGGTGCACACGCGCCACCGCTTCGTGGATCAGCCGCGCCGAGACGGCATCGACCGAGGCCGTGGCCTCGTCCATCACCAAGATCGCCGGCGCCTTGACCAGGGCGCGCGCCAGGCACAGGCGCTGGCGCTGGCCGCCCGACAGGTTGCTGCCGCGCTCGCCGAGTTCGGTGTCGTAGCCATCGGGCAGGTCGACGATGAACTCGTGTGCCCGGGCGTTGCGCGCCGCCTGCTCGATCTCGTCGAGGCTGGCCTGCGGCTGGCCATAGGCGATGTTCTCGCGCACCGACACGGCGAACAGCATGTTGTCCTGCGGCACGATGCCGATCGCGCGGCGCAGGCTCGCGCGCGTGAAGCGGCGGATGTCGATGCCGTCGATCAGGATGCGCCCGCTGCTCGGCTCGTACAGCCGCAGCAGCAGGGCCAGCAGGGTCGACTTGCCCGAGCCCGAGGAGCCGACCAGGGCCACATGCTCACCGGCGGCGATGCGCAACGAGAAGCGGTCGAGCACCGGGCGGCCCTGCGCGTAAGCGAAGCACACGTCCTCGAACACGATCTCGCCGGCTGGCTGGCCAATGTCGATCGCGTCGGGCGCGTCGTCGATCTCGGGCTCGGTCTCCAGGATCTCGTTGACGCGCTGCGCGCTGACTGCCGCGCGCGAGAACTTGGCCGACAGCTTGCCCAGATCGCGCACCGGCTTGAACAGGTTGCCGACATAGGCCAGAAAGATCAGTAGCTCGCCGGGGGTGAGCCGGCCGGCCAGCACCTGCTGCGCGCCGAGCAGCACGGTGGCCGCGGTGCCGGCCGCGCAGACCACGGCGATGGCCTTGGTGATGGCGCCGGCCGTGCGCGCGCTGCGGATGCCGCTTTCGTAATGGGCCTCGATCTCGGCCTGGAAGCGCGCCTCTTCATGGCTCTGGCGGCCGAAGGCCTGCACCAGGGCGATCGAAGACAGCACTTCGTTCAGGCGCGAGGTCATGCGGCCTTCGTAGCGGCGCTGGTCGCGCGCCGAGGCCTTGACGCGCTGGTTCAGCACGTAGATCACCGCCATCAGCGGCAGCAGCGTGGCCGCGACCACCGCGGCGAGCTGCCAGTTGAGCCAGAACATCACACCCAGCATCGTCACCAGGGTCAGCAACTGCGCCGCGAAGCTCAGTGCCCAGTCGGCGAACATGTCGCGCAACTGGTTGGTGTCGCTGGCCACCTTGGTCAGCAGCTCGCCGCTGCGGCTCTTGTGGTGGAAGGCCAGCGACAGCCGCTGCAAATGCGTGAACAGCAGGCTGCGCAGGCGGTAGGTGATGCGGTAGCCGATCTTCGCGGTGGTGAAGAGTTGCAGGTAGGAGAAAGCTCCGGCCAGCAGCGCGATCGCCGCGATCGCCCCGGCCATCGCCAGCAGGGCCGGCCAGGTGCCCAGCGCCAGCAGCCCTTGCAGCGGCGACAGCCAGGCCGGCAGCGGGTGCGCCAGCAGGACATGGTCGAAGATGACCTTCAGCGGCCAGGGCGCCACCAGGTCCATCGCGATCACGCCGAGCAGGCACAGCGCGGCGACGAGCACGCCCGCGCGCTGCTCGCGCAGGCTGTCGCGGATGACGGCGCCCAGGCGCGAAGTGGATGGCAAGGGTTTCATGGCGGATCGTTGCTGGAAAGCGCCGCGGCGCGGGCTTGGGCCGCTGCGAGCCGGCGCTCGAGCGTCGCGGCCCAGCCGGGCTGCTGGTAGGTGAAGGCGCGGCTGGCTTGCAGCAGGCTTTGGATCGCCCCGTGCCAGGCCAGACTTTGGCGATCGAAGCGCTCGGGCGCAACTGCCGCGTACTGCTCGACGAAGGCTGACGCCAGCGCGGGGGCGACGCCAGCGTGATCGAGTTTCAACACGAACTCGGCCAGGTCTTCCATCGGATCGCCGAGGGTGAATTCGTCGAAGTCGAACAGCACGATGCGCCCGTCGTGGACCCAGACCTGCTCGGGATGAAAGTCGCCGTGGATCAGGCTCAGCGGCCGCGTGGTTTGACGCGCCGCGTGGGTTTGGATCGCATCCGCGACGCAGGCCGCACGGGCCGCCAGCGCCGTGTCGATGCGGCCGATCTTGTTCTGCCGCCGCCGCACCTCGGCGACCCAATGCGCCGCCGACCGCGGCGCGGCGCTGGCCGATGGTCGCAACGGCGCGGCATGCAGCCGCGCCAACGCTCGCGCCACGCGGCCCACCAGCGCTGCGTCGTTGGCGGGCGTCAGGCATTGCAGCAGCGGCGAGCCCGGGGCCGGCGCCTGCCACAGCGTGTGGATGACGCGATCGTGATGCAGCGGCTGCGCCACCAACGGCGCTTGCTCGTCGTGTTGCGCGAGCTGCCAGAAGTAGGTGAAGTGCTCGTGCAGCGCGGCGGCCCGATCGTCGCAAAAAGTCTTGGCATAGAGCGTGCATGGTGGGCCGCTCGCGTGACTGCCGTCCAGCGTGTAGCGCAAGGTGGCGCGCTGCTGCGGCTCATAGCGCAGCAGCTCGACCTGCACCGCCGCGGCCACCGCCTCCGGCAGCAGGCGTGGAGCCTGGGCCGGATCGAGCAGGGTGGCCAATTGCGGCAGGCCGGGGTCGTTGGGCAGTGCCCACACGAGCAGGTTCAACGCCGGCAAGTTCACCAGCGCCTCGCCGAAGGCCGGCGGCGTGAGGCGGCTGCGATCCTGCTGCGCAAACGCGGTGGCGGCCCCGCCGTTGCGGAACACCTGGGCGCAGAGCCGCTGCGTGCCGGCTCGGCTGCGCGACGCGTCGCTGACTTGCAGCTCGTAGCACAGCGTCAGCGGGCAGGGGTTGCGCTGTTGTGAGGTGTTGCGCCGCGCGCTGTGCACGCCGAGCGTGTCGATGCGCCATCGGCCATCGGCAAAGCCCGGCAGTTGCGCTTGCAGCAGTTCGCGCATCGCCGCGGGGTCGGTGTAGGTGTCCAGCGTGATGGCGCTCGCGTCGGTCATGCCAGCTCCTGCTGCGCTTGGATCGCGGCATCGATGCTGCCGGCGCTTGCGATGGCCTCGGCCAGCGCAAGCAAAGCAGGCACGGCCTCGAAGCGGCCCGGCTTGAGGTTGGCCACGCAGCCGCGGGCGCGCCGGCACAGCAGGTGGCGCGCGGTGCTCCAGGCCAGCAGCGAGGCGTTGATGCTGCGGCCCGAGGCCGCTGCATAGGCCGCCAGGAAAGCGCGCCACGACGGGGCCGCCTGCTGCGGCGCGACGCCATCGAGGGTGGCGCGGTAGAGCATGTCGGCCACCCAGCCGCCGAGCTCGATCACGGCCGGGCCGGCGTGCACGCTGTCGAGGTCGATGAAAGTCAGTTGCGCGCCATCGACCAGGATGTTGCGCGGGTGCAGGTCGCCGTGCAGCGTGGCCAGCGGCTGGCTGGCCAGCGCGGCTGCACCGGCGTCGAGCTCGATTGCCAGGCTGTTCAGCAGCGGCTGCCACGCCGGTTCGACGCGTGCCAGCAACTCTGCCGCTCGGCGCACCTGCGCGCGCAGGGTGTCGATCGACGTCGTGTGCGGTGCGGGCACGGCTGTGGCGTGCAGCGCGGCAAGCTGGGCGCCGACGCGTGCCGATGACGCTGGGCCGATCGACGGTTCGATGTCCTGCAAGGCCCGCCCCGGCACGGCCTCTTGCCAGTGCAGGCCGGCGGCTGGCTGCCACAGCACCGGCCGCGGCGTGTGCAGGCGGCCGTCGGCTTGCGCCGGGCTGGTGCGCACCGCTTGCATCACGGCGTGCGTGGCCGCGCCGCTGCGCTCGAGATCGGCCTTGGCGTAGAGCGTGTGCGCGCCGGTGCGTTGCTGCACGCGCAACTCGACGCGGGCGCAAACGCGCAGCTCGGGCACCACTTGCACGAAGCGCGTGCTGTGGTCGATCAGATTGCCGACGCCGCCGGTCAGCGCGGCAACCACCTCGGGCAGGCAGCGGCGGCGCATCTCAGCGTCGTCACTCAGCAATTGCAGAGCGTCGAGCTTGGCGTCGTTGGGCAGCCAGTGCGCCAGCATGTCGAGCGCCGGCACATGGATCAGCGCCGGCCCGGCGGCCGAGGCCACCGTGCTGCGGTCGCGCGCATTGCGGTGACGGCGGGCCGCGTCGCCACCGCTGCAAAAGCGAGCCGCGACGCCTTGCTCGAATTCGCGGCCCTGCCGCGGATCGACCAGGCGCAGCCGGTACGCCACGGTGCAGTTGCGTTGCGGCCGGTACTTGACGCGATCGACCTCGCAGGCCAGCACCTGCAGGCCCGTCAGCGCGGTGCCGAACACCTGCGCCATGGCATGCGGGTCCAGCGCCTGCGCCAGTTGCGGCAAGGCGGGATCGTGCGGCAGGGCTCGGTTCACGCCGCCTCCGCGATGCGCTCGACGCGCGGCAGCAAGGCCCCGGCATGCGACACGGCTCGCACGATGCGGCCCTGTTCGTCTTGGCGCCAATGCGCCCAGCGGCCACTGAATTCGAAGCCACCGATGCGCCAGCGGCGTGCCGTCAGGCCGCGCGCATGGAACCAGTGATCGACGACGCGTGCGCCGTCGGCTTCGAGCGTGATGCGCAGGGCGCGTGGAATCGGACTTGTGCCCATGCCCATGCCCATGCCCATGCCCTCGGCGTCGACGGCCACATCTTCGACCGTCATCGCCGGCTCGGCGCTGCGCCAGGGCACGAGCACAGTGTCGAAATCGGCGTCGTGCGCCTTCAGCGCACTTTGCACTGCCGGCGCGGGCTGCTTGTCGCCATAGCGCGCCGAGACCCAGCTCGGCTGTACGGCAGTGAGCACACCCGTCCGCGCGGGCTGCACGATCAGCAGGCCGGGGCTGCTGACGCGCACGCCGCTTGCCGTGGACAGCACGGTCCGGCCCTGGGCCTGCGCACCGAGCTGGAAGTTGAGCGTGTAGGCGTGCTCGCTCGGCGCGCGCAGCCAGTCGCTGACGATCCAGTAGCGGCGGTCGACGAACGCGATGCAGCGTTCGTGCACGGCGTCGTATTCGTGGCTGCGCGCCTGGCCGTGCAGCAAGTCGAGTTGCGCCGCGTGGTGGCGCTCGAGCAGGCACGCGTCGGGCGCCGGCCCGCTGATCTTGTGGCGCACGCTGCCGGTGGCGTGGCGCGTGCCGGGCTTGATCGGCTTGGGCAGGTAGCGCGTCTGCTGCAGGCCATCGACGCAGACCGTGTTGTGCACGGCGGTGCCGCGAAAGCGCACGCGACAGTTGATGCCGTCGTCGGGGTTCACCGCTTCGCTGTAGGTGTAGCGGCCGGGGTCGACGATCAGCGAGCGGCCGTGCGCGGCGAGCTCGAAGCTCAGGCAATCGAAATGGCCGTGGTTGCCTTCGCCGAGCGGGCCGCTGTCGAACACCAAGTAGTGGGCGTCGGCGAACGGGGTGCCGTCGTCTGCCCAGCCACTGCGCACGATGCTGTAGCCGCTGGCCGGGAAATGCGCGACACGCGCGCGCGGTGGCGTGCCCTGCAAGCCCTGGCTGGCGACATAGAGCATGTCAGCGCGGCCGTAGAGCTCGGCGCCCTGGCGCAGCAGGTCGAGGTGGCTGCGCGCGTCGCCGTCGGACAGGCTGGGCACGATGCCGTCGGGCTTGTGCACATGCAGGCTGAACTCGAGGCCGCGCTGCAGCGCTGCGTCGAACGAAGCCGGCACGGGCACGCCGTTGAGCGCGGCCAGGCGCCTGAAGTTCAGCGCGTTCTTCAGCACCAGGTGGTGGTAGTCGGTCGACAGCTCGCA
>JANOKY010000135.1:0-7955 GCA_031419635.1 Burkholderiales bacterium
GGCCCGAACTTCTACATGTTCGACCCGAATGCGCTGTACGAGATCCACATCGACAACAACGGCGATGCGGTCGAAGACATCACCTTCCAGTTCCGCTTCAAGAACACCAGCAAGAACACCGCGCTGACGATCGGCGGCAAGTCGGTGAAGATCCCGCTGATCGACAGCGGCGTGATCAGCGGCGTCAACCCGGCCGCGCTGGACGTGCGCGAGACCTTCACCATCGACGTCGTTCGCGGCAAGCGCCGTGGCGGCAGCAAGACCAGCATCACCAACGCCGCGGGCGGCGCGGCCGAGTTCGACAAGCCGGTGGACAACATCGGCGACAAGACCTTCGGCGGCCCCACCGGCTACGCCACCTACGCCAACCTGCACATCTACAACGTCGCGATCCCGGGCTGCGCCGTGGCCGGCCGCGTCTTCGTCGGCCAGCGCAAGGAGCCGTTCTTCATCGCGGTGGGCAAGGCCTTCGACCTGTTCAACCTGAACCCGCTCGGCGCCGAAGTCGGCGGCAACAACAACGACCTCGAAGCCAAGAACGTCAGCACGCTGGCGATGGAAGTGCCGATCGCCTGCCTGACCAAGGGCAACGAGCCGGTGATCGGCGCCTACACCACCGCCAGCCTGCGCCAGGGCCGTGTGCTCGATGGTTCGCCCAAGAGTGGCCAGAGCAAGGTCGAGCACAGCGGCGGTGCCTGGACCCAGGTGTCGCGCCTGGGCATGCCGCTGGTCAACGAGCTGATCATCGGCACCGTCGACAAGGACAAGTTCAACGCCTCCAAGCCGAAGGACGACACCAGCAACTTTGCCGACTACGTGACCAACCCGGTGCTGCCGGCGCTGATCGAAACCCTGTTCCCCGCCGCCAAGGCGCCGACCAACTTCCCGCGTACCGACCTGGTCACGGTGTTCCTGAAGGGCATCGACGGCGTGAACCAGCCGAAGAACGTGGTGGCCGGCGAGATGCTGCGCTTGAACACATCGATCGCTGCCACCGCTGCCGCAACGCAGAACCCGCTCGGCGTCGCTGCCGGCGACCTGGCCGGCTACCCGAACGGACGCCGACCGGTGGACGATGTGGTCGATCTTTCGCTGCGGGTTTCGATGGGTGCGCTGTGCGTGCTGACCGGTGCTACCGACACCTTGAAGGTGGGTTGCAAACCGTCTGACGCACCGGCCGGTGGCCTGGCGTTGACCGACGGCGTGCGCAAGACGGCGGCCAACTTCGGCGCCACGTTCCCGTATCTGACGACGCCGATCCCCGGCAACTTCAACCCGCCCGCCCCGGCTGGCACGGTCTACCCTTGAGATGCAAAGGAGTCTGCACATGAACTCAATAAGCAAGATCGGGCTGGCGGCGGCACTGGCCAGTGCCCTGCTCCTTGGCGCCTGCGGCGGCGGCAACAGTGACGACACGCCAGCCCCGGTGGTCGACGCCACTGAAGTGCCGCAGAGCGCGGCCGCCAGTTCGGCCGCTTTCGTCGGCTACGTCCGTGGCCTCGGCGCGAGTGACGAGACCACAGAGCCGTTGACGATCAAGGACGCCTTTGCGGTGCCCGCGGACGACACCGGCGAGCCCATACCGCTGGGCTAAGCGGCAGGCGCGCCGCCACGGCGCGCCGCACGGCAGCGACCCGGCGACGGGCGCTGCCGTGCCCGCTTCAGCGTGCAGGCCCGCCCATGCTGAGGCGCTCTGCACGGGCTGCCTGCACGACGGCCAAGGGGTTCGAGTCCACCAGGTCGATCGGCCTGCGGCTGTTCAACCACAGGCTCGGCCGCACAAACCAGAGCGCCAGCGCCCAACCGTCGAAGACGCTGGCGAGTTCGGCCAGCACCAGCCGCGAGCCCTGCTTGATGGCCAAGTTGCACTGGTCGAACTGGAACATCGGAATCCACAAGGTGCCGCGCCACTCGAAGCCGAAGACGATGCGCGCGGCGATCAACTTTTCCAGGCTCATGAAGTAGGCGTCGCGGTATGCCTCCAGCCTGCGGGCGAGTTCGTGCCCGCCGACGGTGCCGCCGGTCGCTCGATACGCTTCGGCCAAGACGTGAAACGCAGGGTCGCTGCAACCATCGTCCGCGCACTGCAGGGCAGGCTCTCGAGATTTGCTCATGGGTTGGCCTGTGCAAGCCAGGTCGCGGGACAGCTAGGGGAGTGCCAAGCGACGCTACGGCGGCGCGAGCATGCCAACTCCGCCACGGGCGCGTCTGTTCGCTGGCACACGCAGCGGCGCAAAGCGCCGCAATTTCCCCAAAACGTGACGTCAGGGCGCGCTGGCGCCGCGCTTGACCGGATCGAGCGCGGTCGTCGAGTGGTTGTTGACCTGACCCGGCATCGGCATCGCGCTCGATTCCTGGGCCTTCGTCAGGGTGCCGGTGGCGCGGCCGCTGGCGGCGTCTTGTGCGGTTGGCGCGGTGGCGGGCGAGACCACCGAATTGGCCGGCGGCACCGAGCGGTCGCTCACCGACGGCACGACCGGCGTTGAGGTGGCTGCGCTCGGCAGCGGCGGGTCGAGCTTGCGCTTGTCGCAGCCGGCCAGGCCCAACACCGCCAGGACGACGGCAGCGAGCGTGAGGCGCAGCGGCATGCTGGCACGGACGACGGGGTGGCGCACAGCGTTAGCCAAGGTTGTCGGCCGCGAAGCCCCAGTTGATCAGCTTGTCGAGCACGGCCTTGACATGCTCGGCGCGCTTTTCCTGGTAGTCGAGGTAGTAGGCGTGTTCCCACACATCGATCACCAGCAGCGGCTTGCGCCCCTGCGTGGCCGGCACGTCGGCGTTGCCGGTATGCACGACGGCGAGTTTGCCGCCTTCTTGCACCAGCCAGACCCAGCCGCTGCCGAAGCGTTCGGCGGCGGCGGCAGCCAGTGCGGCCTTGCAGGCCTCGACGCTGCCGAAGTCGGCTTCGATCATCGGCCGGATCGAAGCCGGCGCTTCACCACCGCCGCCGGGCTTCAAGCTCTGCCAGTAGAAAGTGTGGTTCCAGGTCTGCGCCGCGTTGTTGAAGATCTTCGCCTTGTCGGCCTTGCCGGCCGTGGCTGTGATCGTTGCTTGCAGCGACATGCCGGCGAATTCGGTGCCCGCCACCAGCTTGTTCAGCGTGTCGACATAGCCCTGGTGGTGCTTGCCGTGGTGGTGGCCGAGGGTGGTGGCCGAGATCACCGGTGCCAGCGCGTCTTCGGCGTAGGGCAGGCGTGGCAAGGTGTGGATTGGGGTGCTGGCAGGTGTCATTTGAAAGGCCTCGACGTGATGGGTAGTTGGGATTGAGCCGCGCGCCACATCGACCGTGCGCGCCGGTCAGCGCTGAGGTTGATCAGCGTGACGACGACGCCTTCGTCGAGGCGCGCGACGCGATGGACCACGATGTCCTGGTGGCCTTCAACAACATGCACCTGCTCGAACGACTGCACGATGCCGTGCTCGAGCACATGCCGGTAGCGCGCGACCAGCGCCGGGTGGCTGAGCAGGCCCGCAGGCACCTCGCTCATGCACCTGCCACGCAGTTCGAGCGGATTGCACGCCATCAGCCGTGCCACCGAGGCGCTGACGAAGACCCACATGAAGTCCGTCACGCGACCACCGCGGTGCACCGCCCGCAGGCGCATCACCCCAGGCGTGGCGCGTGTTCCCTTGGCAGGGGCCGATTCGGGCTCGGTGGTCCGCCGTGGCGCGCTGTCGGCCAGGTGCGGTGTCCACGCCGCGGGCAGCGGCAGATGCAGTGCACTGCCCGACGAAGCCAGCGCCAGGCTGGCGCTGCGGTTACTGCTCATGGGCCAGCGCTCAGCTCTTGCCGAACTTGGCCTTGGCCGCGGTCATGCAACTGGCCTTGGCGTCGGCCGTCATCGCGTCGCACTTCTCGGCGGCGACCTTGTAGTCGGCGTCGCGCTTGTCTTGCACCGCATCGGTCTTGGCTTCGGTGATCTGCTTGCCCATCTTGGCGTCGGCCAGGGCCTTGACTTCGACCGCCTTGGCCTGCTTGACGCAAACGTCCTTCTCGTTGCCCTTCATGTCGTCGCATTTTTCCTTGGCCACGGCGTAGGTCGATTCGGCCTTGGCGACCAGGATCTTGTTCTGGTCCTTGGCCTTGCCGGTGTAGCCGTACTCGAGCTCGGCGCGGGCAACCTTTTCCTTGGCCTTGGCTTCTTCGACGCAGATGTCCTTGGCGTTGGCCGACATCGAGCCGCAAGCCGCCTTGGCGGCCTTGTAGTCGGCGCTGATTTGTGACTTGGCGGCCTTGTAGTCGGGCTTGGCCATGGTGGCGGCCTGCGCCAGCGGCAGCGCCAGCAACGCAGCAACGATCAGGGAGTGCTTGAGCGCGAGGGTCTTGTTCATGGAAGTCTTTCAGAGTGGTCGGGGAGAAAACATCGGATCGAAATGAGTATCGACAGCTGCCGGCCGCGCGAAAAGCAGACAGCGCCGCCGCCTGCGGTAGGCACTGTCCTACGCGGGCCGCAGCAGCGCGGAAGCAAGCGGGTTCAATCGCGAACGATGGCGCCGACGACGATGGCCACGTCGAGCGCGATCCAGCCGATGCAGGCCAGGTAGATGGTCTTGTCCCGCTTCTGAACGCCGTACACCAGCCACAGGCAGGCAGAGAACAGGTAGGCGCCCCAGGACAGCAACGACACGCCGCCGACGCCGCGGCCAAACCAGACCGTGTACACCTGCGGCACGGTCATCAGCATGGTGACGACGGACAAGGCGCGCAGGAACTTCTCGAGCCGCGTCGACGGCGACGCTACAGGCGCCGGGGCGAGCGCCGCACTGTCAGGGTGGCTCATGCTCGAGAACCGCAGCGCTGACCGACCGGGCGGCCAGCGGCGCGCGGCCGATCGGCATGCCCTTCATGCTGCGTGCGTGGCCCATGTCAAAGCGACTTCAGATACTCGACCAGCTCGGCCGCCTGCGTCGGCGCCAGGCCCAGGGCGCGGCGGCTGTTGTAGCGAGCCACCACATCGGCCAGGCTGGCGGACGAGCCGTCGTGAAAGTACGGCGCGTGCTGCCACACGCCCTTCAAGGGCGAAGTGCGGTATTGCTTGGTGGCCGTGCGGGCGGCGTAGCTCGGGGCCTCGGGCTCGGCCATCGAGTCGGCGGGCGGGTGCAGCCGCGTGTTGGCATCGGTGAACAGCGCGCCGCTGTGGCAGCTTGCGCATTGGCCGGCGCCTTCGAAGACCAGCTTGCCGCGCGCGGCCGCGGCGCTGTCGAAACTGCCCGCCGCCGCTGCCGGCGCCAGCAGCGTCAACTGGTAGGCCTGCAGCGCCGGCAGCTTGCTGCTGACGCGGTCTTCGCTGCCGTGGCTCACGCTGATGTTCAGGCGCGGCTCGCTGAAGCTGCCCAGGCCGCCCATCTGGGTCACGGCCACATAGCGGTTCCAGTAGGCCAGGTCGCTGCCGTCGCCGCTGACCGTGATGCTGTGGATGCCGTCCAGCCCGTAGGCCGGTGGAATCACGAGCGGCTTGCTCAGGCCGTCGAAGTTGTAGCGCGGGTCGTACTTGCCCTTGCCCCAACTGAGATAGATCAGCTTCTTCGCCGCGTTCACCGCCGGTGACAGCGCGATGATCGCGCCGACATTGAGATCGCGGTTGGGCCGGCCATCCTGGCGCTTGCCGATGCCGGGCGCAAGCGAGTCGTCGACCGTCGAATGGCACAGCGCACAGGTCACGCCCACGCGCGTCAGCACATCCTGGCCGTTGATGTTTTGCACCGTGCCCTTGAGCCCGACGACAGCGTCGGCCTTGAGCAGCGCGATGGTGGTGGCCGGGCTGGTCAGGTTGGCCGTGCCGTTCTGGATGCCCTGCACCACCGCGGCCGGCAGCGCCTGCACATCGACCTTCAAGCCCACGGCCAGCGCGGTCACCGGGTCGACCGCGGCGCTGATCACTTCGTGCAGGCGCAGCGTGTCGGTCCACTGCGCTTCGTCGCCGAAGGTGTCGAAGCGAAAGATCTGCTGGCCTTGCTCGACGAGAGCCGCCTGCTCGCTCGCGTTGTCGCTGCCACCGCCACAGGCGATCACGGCGGCAGCGGTAAGCGCCAGTGCCAACGGCAGTTTCACTGCCGCTGCGTCGCGGAAAAATATGTTGTCGGCCATCGCTGCACCTCGTGGGTTGATTGGGCAAGCGGCCAGTGTGGGCAGCAGCGTTGCCGTGTGAACAGCGGACGGCGCCGCGAGCGCGCGTAGTTGCCCTCCTACTGCGGCGCTGCGCAACCCTCTTCGCAACCCTCGCCGCCACGGCACTGATCGAAGAAGGCATAGCCGCTGCGCTCGCGCTTGGCGTAATACATCGCCGCGTCGGCGTTCCTGAGCAAAGCTTCGGCGGTGTTGCCGTCGGCCGGGCACATCGCGATGCCGATGCTCGGGCGCACCGTCACCTCTTGCGCGCCGATCTTCACCGGCGCGGCCACCGCATCGAACAGCTTGGCGGCCAGGTGGCCGAGTTGCTCGCGCCCCGGCAGGTTGGTCAGCAGGCAAGCGAACTCGTCGCCGCCCAGGCGGCTGACCACATCTTCGGCACGCACCGCGCGGGCCAGCCGCGAGGCCACGATGCGCAGCAACTCGTCGCCCACGGCGTGGCCATGGGTGTCGTTGATCGGCTTGAAGCCGTCGAGGTCGAGGTAGAGCACGGCAAAGCATTGCTGGAGCGGCACGGCCTGCACCAGCGTGCGCTCGAGCCATTCGCCGAAGAAGCTGCGGTTGGGCAGCAAGGTCAGGTCGTCGTGCAGCGCCAGGCGGCGCGAGCGCCGCTCATCGGTGCGGCTGCCGACCAGTTCGACGCGCGCCTGCGCCAGCGCGCTGCGGGCTTCGAAGAACTCGAGTTCGAGCTGCTGGTTGCGCGCGCGCTCGTGGCTCATGCTGGCATGCAACTGCTCCATCGCCGCCACGCAATCGAGCATGCCGGCGCGCAGCCCATGCGCCTCGCCCTGCTCTGCCATCGTGGTCAGCCGGGCGCCGACGGCATCGAACAGATCGTCCCAATCGCGCATCGCCACATCCGACGATGCCAGCACCACCGGCCGGCGCCGCTGCGGCGTGAGCGGGCGATCATGGCCGTCGACAGCCATGTGTTCGGTCGCGCCGTCATGGCCGGATGCCTCACGCAGCGGCGCGCTCGGCATCGCACCGTGATCGGAATCCGTCGGGTCCAACATCGCCACACCTCCTGGGCACCGTTGTACCCGTGCTGCGCGCGCCGGTCTGTACGCCGCCGCACGCACGGGGTTGCGCTGACGCGGATTGGCGTTGGTGGAATGGATGCGGCAGCAGGACAGTGCAGGCCAGCCCGATTCTCACGGCCCGCGGGTGCCACCGAGCGGCGGAAACTCCGTCGCACGACCGGCACCGCGCGGCTGGCGAAGCGCAGCCATGCGGCGTTGCATGCTTTCGATCTCGATCGTCTGGCCGGCGATGATTTCCTCGGCCAGCCTGCGGGTGGCCGGGTCGCGCCCGTCGCGCAGCACCAGGCGTGCCATCTCCACTGCCCCGGCGTGGTGGGGAATCATCATCGCCAGGAAGTCGATGTCGGGGTCGCCGCTGTAGCCCGGGCGGTGCATGTCGTTCATCATCTGCGCCATGCTGGCGTTCATGTCGGACTCGAACCCGCCAACGGCCGCAGCAGCGTGGCCGACGTGCATGGCGCCCGATTCGCCCGCCGAGCTGCGTGCCGCGAGCAGGCCCGGCAGCAATGCGGCGACCAGCGGGCTCATCAGGCAACCTCCGCGCTGCGCGCTGCGGTATTCGCCTTGGGGCGGCCCGGCGGGCTCATCAGGCAACCTCCGCGCTGCGCGCTGCGGTATTCGCCTTGGGGCGGCCCGGCGGGCTCATCAGGCAATCTCCGTGCTTTGCACTCTGGTATTCGCCTCGGGAGCGGCCCAGCGGCTCATGCCGTCTGCCCCGGCGTACCCGGACGCACGTAGACCAGGTTGATGCTCTTCTTGTTGCGCAGCGCGCCCGAGGGCAG
>JANOKY010000136.1:0-1877 GCA_031419635.1 Burkholderiales bacterium
ATCATTTACCCGATATGAGCGCAGCCGAGTGGATCGATGCTGCCGCAATGGACGAGCTTTGGGACGGCGCCGGCCTCGGCGTCACGCTGCAAGGCCGTGAGCTCGCGCTGTTTCGCATCGGCGACGCGGTCTACGCCACCGAGGCCTTCTGCACCCATGGCCAGGCCCGCCTGTGCGAAGGCTTCGTCGAAGGCCATGAGATAGAGTGCCCGCTGCACCAGGGCCGCTTCGATCTGCGCAGCGGCGCAGCCACCTGCGCACCGGCCGTCGAAGCCTTGCAGACCTACCCGGTGCGCATCGACAATGGCCGCGTCTGGCTGAGCATCAACCACCCCTTGGAGACCCCGCCATGAGCGACCCCACCTACAACGAGTTCGAGGCCGACGCCCGCGCCCGAGGCTTCGACGCCGTGCTCGAGCGCCTATGGCCGCCCGACACCGTGCTGGACACGCACACGCACGCGTTCGCCGTCGAGGCGCGGGTGGTGCAAGGCGAGATGTGGCTGACCGTCGGCAGCGATACCCGGCACCTGTGCGCCGGTGACCGCTTCGAGCTGGCGCGTGAAGTGCCGCACGCCGAACGCTACGGCGGCGAAGGCGCGACCTTCTGGGTCGCGCGGCGCCACTGAGACGCAACTGAGGCGCCGCTATCATCGCGCCCCGGGCGGGCCGCTCGCGCGTTGTGCGCCGAGTGCCCGCTCGTTCCATTTCACTCCCAGGAATCGCCCATGTCCGACCACGGCTTTCATGTGCATGGCCCGCACGACCACGAACTCGAACATGCCGCGCACAGCGGCGGCAAAGACCGCTTCACCGGCACGATCGCGGTAACGACCGCGATCCTGGCCACCGTCGGCGCGCTGTTCTCGTACATGGGCGGGGCCACCCAGGCCAACGCCGGCCTGTACAAGAACAACGCCGCGATCAAGAAGACGGAAGCCTCGAATCAGTGGAACTACTACCAGGCCAAGAGCAGCAAACAGAACTTGTCGGAGCTGGCGGTGGCGATCGTCGTCGACGACAAGAAGCCGCAGTACCTGCAGGAGGTCGAGCGCTACAAGAAGGAAAAGGCCGAGATCAAGCTCGATGCCGAGAAGCTCGAAGCGCAGTCGAAGTCATGGGACGACCAGTCCGACGCGCAGATGCACCAGCATCACCGCTGGGCCCAGGCCACCACCGCGCTGCAAGTCTCGATCGCGCTGGCCGCGATGGCCCTGCTGACGCGGCGAAAGTGGCTCGAATGGGGCATGTTCGGCATGGCCAGCATCGGCCTGGCGCTCGGCGGCCTGGCGGTGGCGCACATCTGAGTGGTGTCTTGCCCTCGCCCGTTGCGAGAGGGCGTCACGACAGCAGGTGCGCGATCGAGTTGGCGTAGTAGCGCAGCAGCGGCAGCTCGTTCGCCCGTGCGCGGAACAGGCCGTTTTGCTCATCGACCAGATGGCGCAGCGTGAGCATGCGCAGGCCGGCGCTGACGGCGTAATCCCAATCGCCGCGCGGCAGGTACAGCCTGGCGTTGTGGGCTTGGAGGTTTTGCACCAACGCTGCGACGGCTGATTTCAGCGTCAGCTCGTCGATCGCCTGCTCACCCTGCTGCAGCAGCACCGTGGCCACCAGCGGCACCGGCAGCACCGGGATCAACCGCGCCACCTGGTCCATCAAAAGCCGGCCGAGCGCGGCGACTTCGACCTGGCGCTGCTCGCGCGGCAGGTGGTCGAAGTCGACGCCACGCGACAGGGCCCAGGCGCGCACCGACACCGGGGTGCCGAAGTTGACGCAGGCATAACCCAGCCGGTGCCAGCGGCTGCGCAGCAACAGCCCCAACTGGCGGCAGATGAAGCCCAGCGTGCGCAGGCCGTTGCGCAGGCCGCTCGATCTGGG
>JANOKY010000137.1:0-1690 GCA_031419635.1 Burkholderiales bacterium
GCGGCGGCGCGGGCGTGATGACCGCCGGCACCCTGCTGCTCGACGCCGCCGCGCGTGCCGGCCTGTATGGCCTGATGGTGCGCACCAGCGGGCCGCAGATCCGCGGTGGCGAGGCCGCGGCGCTGCTGCGCCTGGGGCCGCGAGAGGTGGCCACGCTGGACGACCGCTTCGACCTCTTGCTGGCGCTCGATTGGTTGAACCTGTACCGCTTCGCCGACGAGATCCCGCTCGGCCGCGGCAGCCTGCTGGTCGGCGACAGCGATGCCGGCGAGGCGCCCGCCGTGCTGCTGGCCAGCGGCGCGCGGCTCGTCACGCTGCCGCTGAAGAAGAGCGCCAAGGCGGCCGGCGGCGGCTGGGTCAACATGATCGCGCTGGGCTTGGCCGGTGCTTGCGCGGGCGTGCCGGGCGCGGCCCTGGAAGCCGCGCTGCGGGCGAGTTGGAAGCGCAGCGCCGAGGCGCTGGACGCCAACCTCGCCGCCCTGGCCCGCGGCATCGCGCTCGCGGCCGAGCTCGAAGGCCCGCTACCGGCACCGCTTGTGGCGCCCGGTGCAGCGCCCGCCGGCCGCTGGCTGCTGTCGGGCAACGAAGCCGCGGGCTGCGGCGCGATTCGCGCCGGCGTGCGCTTCGTCGCCGCGTACCCGATCACGCCGGCCACCGAGATGCTGGAGTGGATGGCGCCGGCGCTGGCGCGCGTGGGCGGCACGCTGTTGCAGGCCGAAGACGAACTGGCCTCGGTCAACATGATCATCGGCGCGTCCTATGGCGGCGTGCCGTCATTGACCGCCACGGCCGGCCCGGGGTTGGCGCTGATGACGGAGGGCCTGGGCCTGGCGGTCGCAGCCGAGGTGCCGATCGTCGTCGTCGATGTGATGCGCGGCGGCCCCTCCACCGGCATCCCGGCCAAGAGCGAGCAGAGCGATCTTTCGTTCGCCGTCGATGGCCTGCACGGCGACGCGCCGCGCCTGGTGCTCGCGCCGACCTCGATCGCCGATTGCCTGCTCACCACCGAATGGGCGGTGCAGTTGGCGGAGGCCTTGCAGGCGCCGGCGATCGTGTTGTCGGATCAGTTCTTGGGCCAGTCGCGCGCCGTGATCGACCGCCCCGCGCAGGCTGCCGAACCGGCGCGCCGGCTCACGGCCGCGGCTCACACGCCCGACTACCGGCGCTATCTCGACACCCCCTCGGGCGTGTCGCCGATGGCGCTGCCCGGCACGCCCGGCACGGTGTACACCGCCGACGGCCTGGAGCACAGCGAGCGCGGCATCCCGAGCAGTCAGGCGGCCGAGCACCGCAAGCAACTCGACAAGCGCGAACGCAAACTGAGCCAACATCGCTACGGCCCGCGCTGGGCCGACATCGAGGGCGACAGCGAGTTCGCGGTGATCACTTTCGGTTCGACCACGGGCGCGGTGCGCGAGGCCATCGCGCGAGCCGCGGCCCGCGGTGTGGCCCCCCGGTTGATCGCGCTGCGCCTGCTCGCGCCCTTGCAAGTGGAGGCCTTGGCGCAGGCGCTGGCCGGCGTGCGCCAGGTGCTGGTGGTCGAGCAGAACCACGGCGGCCAGTTGTTGCGCTATCTGCGCAGCCGCGCCGACCTGCCGGGGCGGCCCACCGGCCTGCACCGGCCGGGCCCGCTGCCGCTGCGGCCGGGCGAGTTGTGCAGCGCATTCATCGATTGGGCCGCGGCCCATGT
>JANOKY010000138.1:0-8621 GCA_031419635.1 Burkholderiales bacterium
TGCTCGCGCGGATTCCCGAGCACAAGGACCTATGGGCCCGCATTGCCGTGTTCGAGTTCGACGACGGCAATGCGTCATTCCCATTCCTGGCGCGGCACGCGCCGGCCTGGAAAGTGGCGCCTACGAATCGCCCAAACCCGGCGACGCGCGCTTCAACGGCCACCGGGCGCACACCATCGCCACGCCGTGGCAATCGCTGGCCGCCGCCTGCGCCCCGGCGCGCGTGCTCACGCTGCTGATCTCCGACGTGCCCGGCGACACGCCCGAAGTCATCGCCAGCGGCCCGACGCTGGCCGATCCGAGCACCTGCGCCGACGCACTGGCGATCATCGACCGCTACCGCATCAGCGTGCCGCCGGCCGCGCGCGCCGGCCTGGAAAGCGGCGCCTATGAAACGCCCAAACCAGGCGATCCGCGCTTTGCCGGCCACAGCGTGCGCATGATCGCCACGCCGCAGCAGAGCCTCGAGGCCGCCGCCGCGCTGGCGCGCCAGGCGGGGATCGCAGCGCACATCCTGTCCGACGAAATCGAAGGCGAATCGCGCGAAGTCGGCAAGGTGCATGCGGCGCTGGCGCGTGCGGTGGCCCGGCGCGGCGCGCCGTTTGCCAAGCCCTGCGTGATCTTGTCGGGCGGCGAGACCACGGTGACGGTCAAATCGAAGGGTGGCCGCGGGGGCCGCGCCAGCGAGTTCCTGCTCGGCTGCGCGATCGCACTCCAAGCCGAGCCGGGGGTGCATGTGCTGGCGGCCGACACCGACGGCATCGACGGCGTCGAAGACAACGCCGGTGCGATCGTCGCCCCCGACACCCTGGCCCGCGCCGCTGCGCAGGGCCTGAAGCCCGCAGTATTCCTCGACCGCAACGACGCCTACAACTTCTTCGCCCCGCTCGGTGACCTGGTGGTCACCGGGCCGACCTTCACCAACGTCAATGACTTTCGGGCGCTGCTGGTGGTGTAGCGGTGCGCCTGTGACGACGCGGGCTAACTTGCGGCGAGTGCTTTTGCGCGCTTCGGGAAGGCTCGCAGCAGTTTCTTGTCCATCGTCACCAGCTTGGTGTTGAGTTTGATCGCCAAGGCAACGAATTCGCAGTCGCAGGCCGAGCAGTCACTGTCGCGAGCCCCGACCGACCCGGATTGACGTGGCGCAAGGCGCAGACAACAGGCTTGCGCCAGAGTGAGGCTGCGGGTGCGTGGGCACCTGCTGGAAGCGCCTCATTCACTATCCCGTGCCACCGATGAACGACCTCGCCATGCCTGCGCCGCTGCCGGCCACTGCGCCAGCCGCCGCTCCCGCACCGGCCCGGCCGGCCGCGGGCCGGCGGCTGTGGCAGCAATTGCTCGATGCCACGCCGCTGTTGACGCCAGCCGATGCGCAGGCCCTCGATGCCTTGGCCACGCAGCGCACGGTGGCCGCAGGCGAATGGGTCTTCACCCACCGCAGCGCGGCGCGGGGCTTGGTGTTGCTGCTCGAGGGCACCGTCTCTGTCGGCCACAGCGATGGCGCGGCGATGGCACCCGAGCGCTTGCTGCACGGCCCGGCCTGGCTCGACGCGGCGTCGGCCTGGGCGGCCGGCGCGCTGCATGCGCTCGACGCGCGGGCGCTGGCCACGCCGGTGCGGGTGGCCGAGTTGCCGCGCGCGGCGATGCAGGCGCTGCTGCTGCAGCGGCCGGCGCTGGCCGCGGGCTTCCTGGGCGTGTTGGCCGCCGAGGTGCAGCGCTTGTCGCTGCACACCCATGAGCTGATGCACAAGGACGCCAACAGCCGGCTGGCGGCCTGGCTGCACCGCCACCCGCCCACGGCGCAGGGCGCGCCGACGCTGCTGCACCTGAGCGAGCGCAAGCGCGATATCGCGGCGCAGTTGGGCATGTCGCCCGAGACGCTGTCGCGGCAGATGCGCCAGTTGTCGCGCAACGGTTTGATCGAGGTGCGCGGCTACCACGTTCGCGTGCTCGACAGCGACGGCCTGCGCCAGTTGGCGCAGGCGTAGTTCAGCCGGGCAGGTCGTCTAGGCCGTCCGCGGCCGGCGCATCGAGCACCAGATCGAGCACCCCGCTGCGGGCCCAGGCCTGGGCTTCCTGCTGCAACAGGTACAGCGTGCGCGGGTGCGCCGCGGCCCATTCGGGCGTGAACCGCAGGCGCACGCCCTGCGGGCTGTGTTCGAGCTGTAGCGCCTGGCTGTCGACCGCGCCACGGGCATGGCACTTGATGGCCGCCAGGCGCAGTGCCAGCACCTGCAAGGCGAAGGCGCGCTGCGTCAATGCCGTCTCGATCTTGCGCAAGCCGCCGCGCTGGCCGAGCACCATGCTGGCCAGGTGGCGCTGCTGGCTTTGCGAGAAGCCGGCGGCGTCGACATGGCCGAGCAGGTAGGCGCTGTGGCGGTGGTGGTCGTGGTGCGAGACCATCAAGCCCAGCTCGTGCAGCTCACAGGCCCAACCGAGTTCGCGCTCGGCTTCGATGCGCTCGGCCGCGTCGCTCGCGGCCACACCCTGGTACAGCGCCAGCGCCACGCGGCGTACCCGCGCGGCCTGCGCGGTGTCGACCGTGAAGCGGCGTTGCAGGCCGCGCACCGAGCCGTCGCGGATGTCGCCACCGGCCGCGCCGGTGGCCCGCTGCGGCGAGCGCAATGCGGCGTGGCGCTCATGCAGGTCGATGATCACGCCCTGGCGCAGGGCGCCGCGGGCGGGCCGCAGCCGCTCGATGCCAAACTGCACCGCCAGCGTGTAGAGCAGGGCCAGGCCCCCGGCGATCACCGCGCGGCGGTCTTCCTTCAGGCCGGGCAGGTCGAGTTGGTCGATGTGGCCGGCGCGCACACAGCGCTCGATCAGCCAGCGCAAGCCTTCGGGCGTGATCACGCCGTCGGCCACGCCGTTGGCCGCCAGCAACTGCGACACCGCCCCGGCCGTGCCCGATGAGCCCAGTGCTTCGCGCCAATGCTGCGGCGCAAAGGGCTCGAGCGCCTCTTCGAGCTCGGCGCCGGCGGCCACCTGCGCGGCGCGGAAGGCCGCGGCGGTGAGGCGGCCATCGGCAAAGTGCTGCAGCGTCAGGCTGACGCTGCCGACGGCGAAAGATTCGGCCTGCGTTGGCTGCAGGCCGCGGCCGAGGATCATCTCCGTGGAGCGCCCGCCGATGTCGATCACCAGCCGCGGCACCTCGCTGGGCTGCAGATGGGCCACGCCGGCGTAGATCAGCCGCGCTTCCTCGCGGCCGGAGATGACTTCGATCGGCTGGCCGAGCGCGGCCTGGGCGCGGATCAGGAACTCGTCGCGGTTGCGGGCCTCGCGCAGGGTCTGCGTGGCCACTGCGCGCACCTGCATCGGGGCCAGGCCCTGCGGTCCCTTCAAGCGCTGGGCAAAGCGGCGCAGGCACTCCAGGCCGCGCTGGCTGGCTGCATCGGTGAGCAGGCCGTGGCCGTCCAGGCCGGCGCCCAGGCGCACGGTTTCCTTCAGGTAGTCGATGCGCCGGTAGCGGCCGTGCAGCAGTTGCCCGATCTCGAGGCGAAAGCTGTTCGAGCCGATGTCGATGGCGGCCAGGGGGGCGTCGGCCGCAGGCAAGGCATTGAGCATGGCGCGCATTGTGCGGGCGACGCGGCGGCCTCCTAGAATCCAGCGCTGATTGCCACCCAGGGCCACGCTTCATGCACGACACCACCACCGAGTTGCCGGCTCCTTTGGACAACGCGGGCCGCCGCGATTTTGTCCGCGCCAGCCTGGGCAGCAGTTTCGCCGCAGCGGTGCTGCCGGTGGTGGCGCAAACGCAGGTCAACACCGATGCGGCGGGCCTCACCGTCGGCGAGGTCACGATCAAGGTCGGCGACTTCAACATGCCGGCCTACCGCGCGATGCCCAGCGGCAAGAACAAGCTGCCGGTGGTGCTGGTGGTAAGCGAAATCTTCGGCGTGCACGAACACATCGCCGACGTGGCGCGGCGCTTCGCGCGCCAGGGCTACCTGGCCATCGCGCCCGAGCTGTTCGATCGCCAGGGCGACCCGGGCAGCTACGGCGAGATCGGCAAGCTGATTGCCGAGGTGGTGAACCAGGCCAGGGATGCGCAGGTGATGGCCGACCTGGACGCCTGCGTGGCCTGGGCCGATGCGAATGGTGGTGACAGCGCCAAGCTCGGCATCACCGGCTTTTGCTGGGGCGGGCGCGTTGTGTGGATGTACGCCGCGCACAACCCGGCGCTGAGCGCCGGCGTGGCCTGGTACGGCCCGGTGGCGCGGGCCTATGCGGCCGGCGACCGGAGCCCGATCGAGGTGGCGCCACGCATCAAGGCGCCGATGCTCGGCCTGTACGGCGGCGCCGACGCCGGCATCCCCAACGACACGCTCGACACGATGCGCGCGGCCTTGAAGGCCAGCGGCAACACGCGCTCGGAGATCGTGATCTATCCCGACACGCCGCATGCTTTTCACGCCGACTACCGGCCGAGCTACCGCAAGGAAGCGGCAGACGATGGCTGGCGCCGCTGCCTGGCCTGGTTCGCGAGCCACGGCGTCGGCGTGTGACGCTGCTGTACATCGTCATCGCCACGCTGGCCGGCGGCCTGCTCTCGGTGTTGATTGCCGCGGCGCTGACGGTGCATGTGCTCGGCCGCGTGGTCAAGAGCCTCGTCAGCCTGTCCGCTGGCCTGCTGCTGGGCACGGCGCTGCTGCTGGTGCTGCCCGAAGCCTTCGAAGGTGGCGCGGCGCCGCAGCCGCTGTTCGCGACCCTGCTGCTCGGCCTGCTGTTCTTCTTCCTGCTGGAGAAGGCCGAGTTGTACCGCCACGGCCACCACCATGAGGGCGACGACCCGCACCACCACCACCACGACGGCTTCGACGCCGAGCAGGCCGGCCGCGGCGGCTGGACCGTGCTGGTGGGCGACAGCATCCACAACTTCTGCGACGGCATCATCATCGCCGCGGCCTTCCTCGCCGACCCGCGGCTGGGCCTGGTGACGGCGCTGGCGATCATCGCCCACGAAATCCCGCAGGAGGTGGGCGACTATGTGGTGCTGCTCAACGCCGGCCTGTCACGCGCACGGGCCTTGGCCTACAACGCGATCTCGGGCCTGGCCGCTGTTGTCGGCGGCGTCGTCGGCTACTTTGTCGTCGGGCCCTGGGAAGGGTTGTTCCCCTACCTGCTGGTGGTGGCGTCGAGCAGCTTCATCTACGTCTCGGTGGCCGACCTGCTGCCGCAGTTGCAGCGGCGCTTGCCGCTGCGCCAGACGCTGGCGCAGATTGCGTGGATTGGCGCGGGCCTGGGCTTGGCTTGGGCGATGCAGGCCGCGCACCACGTTTGAGTTTTCTTCTGCCTGCCGACCCGGCGGGCCGAAGAACCACGCTACTTGACCACCAAGACCGGAATCTCGCTGTGCGTGAGCACCCGCGAGGTCTCACTGCCGAGCAGCAAGGCCGCCACACCGCGGCGGCCGTGCGAGGCCATCACGATCAGGTCGCATTGCTGCGCCTTGGCATGGTCGAGGATCGACTCCCAGGCGTGCAAACCTTCGACGGTGTGGCCGGAGCAGACGACGCCCGCAGTGCCGGCAGCATCGACCACCGCCTTGACGCGCGACGCCGCGATGCGCTCCTGCGCGTCGTAGAACTCCTGCGGCGGGACCGGCTGCATTTCGGAGATCGCGCTGTAGGGGAAGGGCTCCTTGACGCTGATCGCGTACACCGAAGCGCCGTGCAGCTTGGCCAGCGAGAGGGCAGTCTGCACCGCCTTGGCGGTGATGTCGGAACCGTCGGTCGGAACGAGGATACGCTTGAACATTTGGGGGCCTCCAGGGGTTGCACGTCACTGTGCCGCGGCTAGCGTAGGCCGGTCTTGCGCAATGTCAAGCGGCCGGCTCAGCCCTGGGCCTGCGGTAGCGTCGCGTCGGCCGACCATTCGCTCCACGAGCCCGGGTAAAGCACGCTGTTGCCCAGGCCGGCATGCGCCAGGGCCAGCAGGTTGTGGCAGGCCGTCACGCCCGAGCCGCATTGCTGCACCACCTTGCCGGCGTCGCTGCCGGCCAGCAGCGGCAGCCATTCGGTGCGCAAGGCTGCGGCGTTCTTGAAGCGGCCCTCTGCGCCGAGGTTGTCTTTGAAGATGCGGTTGCGCGGCCCCGGGATGTTGCCCGCTGCCGGGTCGAGGGGCTCGACCTCGCCACGAAAGCGCTCGCCGCCGCGGGCGTCGATGAGTCGAACGCGGCCCAGGCGGGCCCGCAGGTCACCTGCCTCGATGGTGGTCATCGCGGGTGGCAGCAGCGGGTACTTCGCTGCGGCCCGCGCGGGCGCGACCTCGGTGGCCAGCGCGCCACCGGCTTGGCGCCATGCCGCCATGCCGCCGTCGAGCACGGCCACGTCGGCATGGCCCATCCAGCGCAACAGCCACCAGGCGCGCGCTGCATAGGGGCCGCCCTGCGCGTCGTAGCAGACGACCGCGGTGGCGGGGGTGATGCCCCACTCGCCAAGCCGCCGCGCAAACGTCTCGCGCTCGGGCAGCGGATGGCGGCCACGAAAGCGCCCCGTGGCGTCATGCCTGGCTCCCGCCAGATCGCGGTCGAGATGCACATAGTGGGCACCCGGCTGGTGACCCGCGCGCCAGGCGCGCTCGCCGGACTCGGTGTCGCTGAGTTCGAACCCGCAGTCGAGCAGCACCGGCTTCGCGCCACTGTCAAGTCGTTGAAGCAGCTCGCTGGCAGAGATCAGGGTCTTCATGTCAAACCTCATTGGGTGGCGTGCGCGTGTCCAGGGCATCGTGCTGTTGGTGGCTGCGCAGCAAGGTGGCGACCAGGCCGGCGACGACGATCAGCGCCATGCCGGCCAGCGCCATCCAGGTCACGGGGTCGTCGAACAGCAGCACGCCGAAGCCGAACGAGAAGACGATACCCAGGTACTGCAGGCTGGCGTTGCTCAGCGTGCGCCCGATGCGGTAGGCGCGCGTCGTCATCATCTGCGCGGTGGTGGCCAGCAGGCCGATGGCCAGCAACAGCAGCAGGCCGCGCGGCGTGTGCGCGTGGGCGCCTTGCAGCGCGATCCACAGCGCACCAACGCCCAGGCCGCCGAGCGAGAAGTAGAAGACGATGCGCTCGGTCGGCTCACCGGCGCGGCCCAGTGCGGTGATCTGCAGATAAGCCGTGGCCGCGAGCAGGCCCGACAGCAGGCCAGCCAGGCCATGCCACAACTGCTGCTGTTCGAGCGTGGGCCGCAGCACCAGGGCCACACCGGCAAAGCCGGTCAGCACCGCGGCGATCAGCCGGCCGTCGACCCGCGCCGAGCCGAGCATCACCGCGCCGCCGAGCAGGAACAGCGCCATCCATACCGACGACATGTAGTTCAGTGTCATCGCGGTGGCCAGCGGCAGGCCGCCGATGGCGTAAAACCACAGCAGCAGCGCCAGCACCCCGCTGGCGCCGCGCCAGAAATGCATCGACGGCAGGGTGGTGCGCAGCGAGGTGCCGCGCAGGCGCGCGACCGCGGTGATGAACAGCGTCCCGATCAGGCTGCGATAGAACACCAGCTCGCCCGTGCTGTATTGCGCCGAGGCCCATTTCACGCACACCGCCATCAGCGAGAACAGCAGGGCGGCGCCGAGCATCAGCAACGGCGCGGACGCGGCGCGCGAGCCCGCCTCGGGTGTCACGGCAACAACGTGATCTGCCGCCGATACCACTCGTGGAAGTGCTGCATGCCGTCTTCCATCGGGCTCTGGTAGGGGCCGGCGTCGTCGTCGCCGCGCAGCATCAGGGCCTGGCGGCCGGCGTCCATGCGCAGCGCGATCTCATCGTCTTCGACGCAGGTTTCCAGGTAGGCCGCTTGCTGCGCTTCGACGTATTCGCGCTCGAAGGCCGCGATCTCTTCGGGGTAGAAGAACTCGACCACGTTGAGGGTCTTGCGCGGGCCTTTGGGGATCAGGGTCGAAACCACCAGCACGTTGGGGTACCACTCGACCATCACGCCGGGGTAATAGGTCAGCCAGACCGCGCCATGGCGCGGCGGCGTGCCGTTCTGGTAGCGCAGCACGGCGTCCTGCCAACGCTGGTAGACGGGCGAGCCGGCGCGCCCCAGGGCCTCGCCACCCGAATGCGCCACGCCGACGGTCTGCAGCGACCAGTTGCGGCCCATCTCCCACTGCAGGTTGTCGCAACTGACGAAGTTGGACAGGCCCGGGTGGTACGGGCCGACGTGGTAGTCCTCGAGGTAGACCTCGATGAAGCTCTTCCAGTTGTAGTCGCACTCGTGCAGGTGGGTGCGGTCGTAGACGTAGCCGTTGAAGTCGAGGTCAGCGCGGGCGCCGAGGGCGGCCAGGTCGGTGGCCACAGGGCGGCCACCGGCCTCGAACAGCAGGCCGTTCCATTGCTGTAGCGGGTAGTTGGCCAGGTGCAGGCAGGGGTCTTGCGCGAAATGCGGCGCGCCGATCAGGCGGCCGTGCAGGTCGTAGGTCCAGCGGTGCAAGGGGCAGACGATGTTGCCGGGCGCATCTGGGCCGAGCTTCGTCGTGCCGCGGCCGCGCAGCATCAGCGCCTGGCGGTGCCGGCAGACGTTGGACACCAGCTCGATGCCGTCGGCGGTGCGCACCAGCGCGCGGCCGTCGCCTTCCTGCACCAGCGTATGGAACTCGCCTGGCGCGGGCACGGCCAGCGCGTGGCCGAC
>JANOKY010000139.1:0-1793 GCA_031419635.1 Burkholderiales bacterium
CCGGGCTCGAGTTTCCGCTGGCCAGCACGCTCGGCCAGCCGGTGGTGCAAGGCGTCGGCGGCACGCGCAACTGCGACTGGTGGTTCACCTCCGAGGCCGTGCTGATCGACACCGCCGGGCGCTACACCACCCACGACAGCGACCGCCCGGCCGACCGTGCCGCGTGGTTCGGTTTCCTGGCACTGCTGGCACGTTATCGGCCGCGCCGGCCGATCAACGGCGTGCTGCTCACGCTCAGCGTCAGTGACTTGTTGACCGCCAGCCCGGCCCGGCGCCTGGCCCACGCCGGCGAACTGCGCGAACGCCTCGAAGAGCTGCACACCCGGCTGGGTATCAGCTTCCCGGTCTATGTGCTGGTGACCAAGTCCGACTTGCTGGCGGGTTTCATGGAGTTCTTTGCCGACTTCGACAAGGACGAGCGCGCGCAGGTCTGGGGCGTGACCTTCCCGTACCAGGCCGACTCGACCCGCGACGGCCCGCAGTTGCGCATGGCCAGCGACTTCGCGGCGCTGGAAAAGCGCCTCAACGACTGCCTGATCGATCAACTGCAGGGCGAGGCCGACCGCCAGCGCCGCGCGGCGATCTATGCCTTCCCACAGCAATGGCGCGTGCTGCGCCAGGGCCTGTTCGAATTCCTGCAGACCCTGATCGGCGGCCTGCACCCCGGCTTGCGGCCTTGCGTGCGCGGCGTCTATTTCACCAGCGCCACGCAGGAAGGCACGCCGATCGACCGCGCGATCGGCGGCCTGGTGCGCTCGCTCGGTCTGCCCAGCCGCGTCCTGGCCGCGGCCCGGCCGAGCGGGAAGAGCTTTTTCATGACCCGGCTGTTGCGCGACGTGGTCTTCGCCGAAGCAGGGCTGGCCGGCACCAACCTGCGCTGGCGTCGGCGGCGCGCCCTGCTCGCCGGCGGCCTGGTCGGCCTGGCGGCGTGCACCGTGGCCGCGGCGGCCGTGCTGTCGTGGCGCGTCTATGTCGACAACCGCGCCACCATCGAGCGCTTCAGTGCCGGCCTGCCGGCACTCGGGCGCCAGGTGGCAAGCGCCAAGGCGGCGGTCGCAACCGATCTGCCCGCGCTCCTGCCGGTGCTCGATGCGCTCAGCCGCTTGGGCCAGCGCGGCGACGCCGATGGGCCGCTGCTTCGAACCTCGCTCGATAGGGGTCTGGGCCTGGACCGCAGCGCGATGCTGGGAGCTGCCGCGCACGACGCCTACGAGCGCGCGTTGCGCGAGGCCTTCCTGCCGCGCATCGCCGCCCGGCTAGAGGACCGCCTGCGCGTCGGCGAACGTGAGCATGTCGAGTTGATCTACGACGCGCTCAAGGCCTACCTGATGCTGTTCGGCGGCAGGAACTTCGATCGCGCGGCGCTGCGCGCCTACCTGGTCGTCGATTGGGAGGCGACGCTGCCGGGCAGTGTCACCGCCGAACAGCGCGAAGCGTTGAGGCGCCACCTCGATCGCCTGCTGGCCAGCGGCGAAGTCGGTGCCCCCGCCAACGCCGACCCGCAACTGATCGCCAGCGCACGCGGCCTGGTGGCCAGCGTCGCGCCGGCGCAGCGCGCCTACCAGCGCCTCAAGCAGGCCGACCTGGGCGCCAGCGCGGTGCCGTTCAGCGCCGAGTCGGCCGCGGGCCCGGCGGCGCGGCGGGTCTTCGTGCGCGCCAGCGGCCAGCCGCTGGGCGCTGGCATTGCGCCGCTGTATTCGCGCGCCGTGTTCCTGCAGGTGTTGCCGCAGCGCACGCTGGAGGTGTTGCGCCAGTTCGCACAGGAGCAAAGCTGGGTCCTCGGTGCCGCGACC
>JANOKY010000140.1:0-7407 GCA_031419635.1 Burkholderiales bacterium
GCGCCGATCTCGCGCATCAGCGCCATGCCATCCATCGTCGGCATATCGAGGTCGGTCACGACGATATCGAAGGGCTCGCCGGCCAGCAGGGCCAGCGCCTGGCTCCCGTCTTCGGCCTCGACGACGCGCGCGATGCCCATCGATTGGAGCAGGCGCACCAAGACCCGGCGTTGGAACGGGTGGTCCTCGACCACCAAGACGGACTGGGGTGGGGGCTGGTTTCGATCTAAGTTCATGTTGATGTCCGGCTTTCGGTCTCGATCCGCTCGTCCAGGCGCAGGCCCTCGTGCTGCAAGGGCGCCCAGGCCGACGACACCCGCTGCCAGTCGCCGGCTTGCGCCGCCTCCTCCAGCCGCGCCGCCGCGTTGGCGAGGCGGGCCGCGCCGATGGTGCGCGCTGCGCCCTTGATGCGGTGCGCGGCGCGGCGCACGTCGTCGATCGCGACGCTGTGCACGGCCCGCGCGGCGGCTTTGAGGTCGTCGGCGTTGGCCTTGCGGAAGTCGTCGAGCAGGTCGCGTTGCAGCGCGGCGTCGCCCTGGGTCAGGTCCTCGAGCGCGGCGAAGTCGGTCTCCAGCGGCGCCGGCTCCAGTTCGACCTCGATCGTCGCGGCCGCGGGCAACCAGCGGTCGAGCAGGCGTTTCAAGGTCGCCAATTCGCACGGCTTGGTGATCGCATCATCCATGCCGACCGCAAGGCATTGGTCGAGGGCCTCGCGCGATACGTTCGCGGTGCAGGCGACGATCGGCAGCCGCGTTGCCGCGCCGATTTCGATCTGCCGCATCGCACTGGCCAGTTGGTAGCCGTCCATGATCGGCATCTGGCAGTCGGTGATCATCAGGCCGAAGCCGCCGCCGCGCCAAAGTTCCAGCGCCTCGCGGCCGTCGGCCGCGGTCTGCACCGCGTAGCCGAGCGCATTCAACTGGCGGGCCATCATGCGGCGGTTGATCGGATGGTCGTCGACCGCCAGGATCAGGCGGCCCTCGGCGCGCGCAGACGCAACCGTCGGCGCGCTCTTGCCCTGGACGGCCTTGGCGATCGCTTCGATCGGCAGCGGCTTGGCGTCTTGCAGCGCCGTCGCGTCGGCGCGGCGCAGCGATAGCGTCAAGCTGAAACTGGTGCCGACCCCGGCCACGCTCTGAACCTCTATCGTTGTGCCCATCAAGGCCGCCAGCCGTTTGCAGATCGCCAGCCCCAGCCCGGTGCCGCCGTAGCGCCGCTCGACGCTCGCGTCGGCCTGGCTGAACGGCTCGAACAGGCGCTCCAGCGCTGGCGCGCCGATGCCGATGCCGGTATCGCGAACGGCGATCCGCACGCGGTCGTTTTGTTCGTCGCGGCCAGCCAGCACGGCCGTCAGCTCGACCTGGCCGCGCGCGGTAAATTTGATCGCATTGCTGAGCAGGTTGTTGACGATCTGGCGCAGGCGCAGCCGATCGACCATCAGCGCCGGCGCGATCCGCGGGTCCACGCGCTGCGCCAGCAGCACACCCTTCTGGCTCGCGACACCGGCGAAGTTCTGCTGTGCGCTGTCGAACATCTGCGCCAGCGATGCGGCCTCTTCGTGCAGTTCGAGCTTGCCCGACTCGATCTTGGAGAAATCGAGCACGTCGTCGATCAGGCGCAGCAGCGACTTGCTCGACTCTCGAACCGTATCGACGGTATCGCGCTGCTCGGCGTCGAGCGGGCTCAGGCGCAGCAGTTCCAGCAGGCCGATCACGGCATTCATCGGGGTGCGGATTTCGTGGCTCATGACGGCCAGGAAGGAGCTCTTGGCCTGGCTGCCGGCTTCGGCGGCGTCGCGGGCCGCGCGCAGTTCGTGCTCGGCGCGCTTGCGTTCGGTGATATCGGTATAGATCGTCACGAGGCTGCCATCGGGCAAGGGCACGCCGCGGACCTCGATGGCGCCGCCGTCGCGCCGAGCCTCTTCGAACCGGCGCGGCACGCGCTCGCGCGCCAGCGCCATCCGCGCCGCGACAATCGCCTGCGGGTCTCCAGGCCCGAACTCGCCGCGTTCGGCCTTGTAGTCGTATAGGCTTTCCAGCGCCGAGCCTTGGCGCAGCAGCTCGGGTGGAACGTCGAGCAGCCCGGCGCAGGCCTGGTTGGCGACGGCCAGCTTGAGGTTTTTGTCGACCAATGAAACACCCACCGGCAGCGCGTCGAGCAGGGCCTGCAGGAAGGTGGCGCGTTGGTGCTGCGCCGTGCGCTCGGCCAAGGCGTCGCGCGCGACAGCCAGCGCCAGCTCGGCCTGGACCCGCTCGGTCACGTCGCTGGCGACGCCGCGGTAGCCCGTGAAGCTGCCGTCGGCGGCGAAAGTCGGCTCGCCGCTGACATTGACATAGCGCAGGCCGGTCGGTGGCGTGCGGCGCAGCAGCAGGTTTCGGAACGGCCGATGTGCCGCAAGCTCGGCTTGATGCGCCTCCCAGGTCGTGCCAACCGGCTCGGTGTACGGCAACTCCCAGCGTGCCTTGCCTAGATGGAGGTTGCGGCTGATTCCGCCGTATTGATCGCTGGCCGAGTCGAGGTCGATGAAGCGCAATTCGGCGTCCTGGTCCCAGAACCAGTCCGCCGACAGCTTGCTCAGCGCAAGGTAGCGCTCGCGCCACGCGTCGACCTGGCGCATGTCTGCGGTGTGCTGTTCGAGTTCGCCGCCTGTTTTGCGCAGCGCCGCGGCAGCGGCCTGGCCTTGCTGATACTGCCGCCTGAGAATGATGTCGGCATGCCTGACGATCAGGAACAGCAGGCCGTACAGCAGGACCAGGATCGCCGCCACCCCGGCGATCACTTTGCGCTGGGTGGCGTCGAGATGTTGCAGAAATGGCGTGATGTCTTGATAGACCTCGAAGACCCCATCGACCGGTCCGGCTGCTCCGCCCGCCCGCAACGGCAGGTAGGTCGACAGAACGCCACGGTCCACGAGGTCCTGGTCGAAGGCGCTGAAGTGGTCGTGTTGCGTGACCGCGGTCACGATCTGGCCGGCCCGCGCGGCCAGGAAGCCGCGGTTGGCGCTTTTGTCCTCGCCGATCTGGCGCGCCTGGCTCGAATAGACGGTGCGCCCATCGAGCGTGTAGGCCTTGATCTTGACGATATCCGTCCCGCTGACGGCGCCGCGGATCGAATCGTGCAGCCGGGTGGTCTGGGGATGGATTTTGAGTTGGTCGGCCGTCAGGGTCGGCGCCAGCGCCATAAATTCGCGCAGGGGTTCAGTGTAGGCGTTGGCAAAGACCCGAGTGATATCGACATTGCCCGCCTCGCCGAGCCGGGTGACGTCGGCGATCGCGAGCTGGCGTTGCAGCAGGCTCAAGCCGACCGTCGCCGCGATGATCGATAGCAGACTCGCAATCGAGAAAAGTCGCAATAGCTTGAACATTCAAGCGCTCCGCCTGGAGCTTTGGCTCGGAAAACGCATGTCGGCACTATCGGCCGGCGAGCGCCGGTTCTCGACGTCATGGCGTTAAGCCGAACGCTCAATCCGGCAATATTCGAGCCCAGGAGCGATCCGGTTCAGTCAGCGCCAGACCCCGTTCGGGCTGAGGGGCTGAGCACCGCCGCCATCGCGGCCGCCACCGGCTCGACGTTCTTCGTGTTCAAGCCGGCCACGCACATGCGCCCCGAGCGCACCAGGTAGACGCCGAACTCGTCCTTCAGCCGGTCGACCTGCGCCGGGCTCAGGCCGGTGTAGCTGAACATGCCGCGCTGGCTCAGGAAGTAGCCGAAGTCACGCCCGGGCAGCTTGGCAGCGAGCACGCTGTGCAAACGATGGCGCATCGCCAGGATGCGCAGCCGCATGGCGGCCACATCGGACTCCCATGAGGCGCGCAGCGCCGGGTCGCCGAGCACGCGGCTGACGATGCCGGCGGCGTGGATGGCGGGGCTGGAGTAGTTGCGGCGCACGGTGGCCTTGAGTTGGCCGAGCACGAGTTCGGCCTCGGCGCGGTCGCTGCACACGACGCTCAGCGAGCCGGCACGCTCGCCATACACACTCATGCTCTTCGAGAACGAGTTGGCGACGAGGATGCTGAGGCCGGCCGAGGCCAGCAGGCGGATCGCGAAAGCGTCTTCTTCGATGCCGTCGCCATAGCCCTGGTAGGCGATGTCCAGGTACGGCAGCAGCTCGCGCTCGCGCAGCACGGGCAGCAGTTGCTCCCATTGCGCGTGCGCCAGGTCGACGCCGGTCGGGTTGTGGCAGCAGGCGTGCAGCAGCACCACGCTTTGGGGCGGCAAGGTGCGCAGTGTGGCCAGCATGGCGTCGAAGTTCAGGCCGCCGGTGTTTGCGTCGTAGTACGGGTAGGTGTGCACCGCCAAGCCCGCGCCTTCGAACATCGCGCGGTGGTTGTCCCAGCTCGGGTCGCTGACCCAGACGGCGCTATTCGGCAACCAGCGCTTGATGAAATCCGCGCCAACCTTCAGGCCCCCCGACGAGCCGATGGTTTGCAGCGTGGCGATGCGCCCGCCGCTCACTGCCTCGTGCCCGGCGCCGAACAGCAGCGCCTGCACCGCCGTGCGCATGGCGCCCAAGCCTTCGATCGGCAGGTAGGGCTTGGGGCCGGCCGCGGCCAGCAGTTGCGCTTCGGCTTCGTGCACGCAAGCGAGCACCGGGATGCGGCCGTCGTCGTCGAAGTAGATGCCGATCGACAGGTTGACCCTGTGCGGCCGCGGGTCGGCGTGGAAGGCCTCGTTGAGGCTCAGGATCGGGTCGCCGGCGTAGGGATCGAGATGCTGGAACATGGGCGCGGCCTCAAGGTGCCTTCGCGGCCAGTGCCGCTTCGATATCGCGGCGCAGGCTTTCCGGCTCGTCGTTGGGTGCGTAGCGCTCGAGCACCTGGCCATCGCGGCCGACCAGGAACTTGGTGAAATTCCACTTGATCGCCTCGCTGCCCAGCAGGCCCGGCGCTTCGCGCTTGAGCCATTGCCACAGCGGCGCGGCGCTGCTGCCGTTGACGTCGACCTTGGCCATCATCGGGAAGTTGACGCCGTAGTTCATCTCGCAGAACGAGGCGATCTCGTCGTTGCTGCCGGGGTCTTGCGCGCCGAACTGATTGCTCGGGAAACCCACCACCACCAGGCCGCGCGCGGCGTAGTCTTCCCAGAGTTTTTCCAGGCCCTTGACCTGTGGTGTGAAGCCGCAGGCGCTGGCGGTGTTGACGATCAGGAAGACCTTGCCGCGCTGGGCGGCGAAGTCGGCCTTCTTGCCGTTGATCGACACACCGGAAAAGTCATACAGCGAGCGCTTGGACATGGTGGTTTTCCTCAATGGGCGGCGGGAGGTGGGCTGGGCCGTGGCGGCTAGCGCAGTCAGAGTCACGCATCCTAGCGTCTTGGCGCACGCGATGCCGTTCTAGGGGCCTGCCCGCGTTGACGGGGCCGGCGTGGGCGCGGAACATGGCCCCGGTGAATTCGGTGGTCGCTTCATGAGTTCGGCGCTGGCGCCTGCGGCGCGGCGCGTGGCCCTGCTCGGCTTTGGCGACTTCGAGCGCAGCGCCTTGGTGTCGTACCTGCGGCTTTCGGGCTCACGCGTGCCGGCCTACCAGGAGGCCGCGTCGCTGGCCAGCGCCGACTATGTAATCGCCGATGCCGACCATGCCGGCACCCTCGACACGGTGCTCGGTGCTGACCGCGTGGCCGACACGGTGTTCATCGGCTCGCTGGCACCCGAAGGCGCGCTGGCCTGGATGATGCGGCCGATCGACCCCTTGCAGGTGTTCCGCGAGATCGACGCCACCGCGTCCTTGCGCCACTCGCAAGCACTGGCTGCGCGCGCCGAAACATTGCCTGCAACCGCACCGGCACCCGCGCCGGCACCCAGCCCCGCGCCACCGGCTGCAGCCGCGCCGGCCGAGCGCGGCCTGGCGCGGCGGGCCGGCGACCTGAGCGCACCCACCGCCGCCCTGCTGGTCGACGACAGCGAAATCGCGCTGCGTTATCTCGAACGCCAGTTGCAGGCCCTGGGCCTGCGCACCGAAACCGCGGCCACCAGCCAGCGCGCACTCGAGTTGCTGGCACAGCGCCGCTACGACGTGGTTTTTCTCGACGTCGACCTGGGCCCGCACAGCGGGCTCGACGGTCTGGCGCTGTGCCAGCACATCAAACGCCAGCCGCAATCTGCGGCCAAACCCGCCGCGCCGGTGGTGGTGATGGTCTCGGCCCACGCCGCCGCCACCGACCGCGTACGCGGCAGCTTCGCCGGCTGTGACGCCTACCTGGCCAAGCCGCTCGATGACGACGCGTTGCGCCGCAGCCTGCGCACGCTGGGCCTGCGCCTGTCGGCACCGGCCGACAGCACCTACGGCAACAGCCGCCCCGGCGCCCTGGCCACCCGGCCGCTGCCGCTGGACCCGCCCCGCTGATTCACGACGCCGCGTGTTCGCGCGCCGCCAGCAGCGCCGCGCCGACGATCGCCGCGCCGCCGAGGGCCAGGCGCAGGTCCAGCGTGCCGGCTCCGAGCGCCAGCGCCGAGGCACTGGCAAACAGCACCTCGGTGAGCATGATCACGGCGGTGGCGTTGGCCGGCAGGCGGGTGGCGCCGAATTGCAGCGCCAGGTTGCCGGCGAGGAAGAAGGCCGCCAACAGCAGCGCACCCAGCAGCCAGCCAGGGGCGGCCGGCGGCAGCGGCGGCACCGTGCCGCCGGGCGTGAGCAACATCACCAGCAGGCCAGCCACCAGCATGCCACCGGCAAACATGGCCATGGCGCGGGCGCCCTCGGTGCGCGCGGCCTCGCGCCGAAGCATCACGTTGTTGAGCGCGAAGGCGAATCCGCCGAGCACGCCCAGGGCTTCGGCCAGCGTGCGCGGCAGCGGCAAGCCTCCGCCCGGCGGCCACAGGATCACCAGCGCGCCGGCCAGCGCCAGGGCCACGCGCAGCAGGGCCTGCGCGGTCAGGCGCTCATGCAGCAGCAGCCTCGCCAGCAGCACGGCCCACAGCGGCATCAGGTAGAACAGCAGCACGATGCGCACCACATCGCCGATCGTCACCGCCCAATTGAAGGCGGCATTGGTGGTACCCGAGGCCAGCACCAGGATCCACAGCGTCGGGTGCGTGAGCAACTCGCGCCAAGCGGCGGGCCGGGCCAGCGTGATCGCCAGCAGGGCCACCGCGTAGATCAGCACCGTGGCCCACAGCGGGTGCAGGCCGGCGCCCTCGAGCTGGCGAAACGGCCACCACGAGACGCCCCACACAAAGGCGTTGAAGACCAGTGCCAGCGCCGGCAGCAACGCGGCGCGCTGAACCGGGGCCAGACTCAATGCGGGTCCGAGCGCGCGATGGCCAGCAGGCGCTCGACCTCGTCGCGGTGGCGCACCGTGCTGTCGCGGTACCAGCGCCGGATCAGCTCCATCGTGCCCGCAACAACCAGGCCGAACAAGGTGATCGCGCCGAAGGCCGAGACGCCGAATTTGGTCATCGCGGTGTAGAAC
>JANOKY010000141.1:0-3425 GCA_031419635.1 Burkholderiales bacterium
AGCACCTGAAGGTCGAGCACATCATGGTCGTAGGCCACTACGGCTGCGCCGGGGTGCGAGCCGCGATGCGCGGCACCCGCGTCGGCCTGGCCGACAACTGGCTGCGCCATGTGCAGGACGTGCGCATGCGCCACAGGAAGCGCCTGGACCACCTGCCCGAAGCGGAGCAGGAAAACATCCTGTGCGAGATGAACGTGATCGAGCAGGTCGGCAACGTCGCGCTGTCGACCGTGCTGCAGGATGCCTGGGCGCGGGGCCAGAAGGTCTCCGTCCACGGCTGGGTCTACGGCGTCGGCGACGGCCTGCTGAAGAACCTCGAGGTCACGATGGACCGGCCCGAAACCGTCGTCCAGGTCTTCGGCAACGCGCTCAAACGCTATCCGCGCGTGGCCCGCGGCGGTGACGGCAGCGACGAGGACTGAGCCCGCCGCATGTTCCCCCAGCTCACCGACCCGCGCGCCGTCGACATCGCCCAGGCGATGCTCGAAGGCTTCAACCGCCACTACCGCCTGTTCCGCGAAACCAGCGCCGCCGCCAAGGCGCGCTTCGAGGCGGCCGACTGGCATGGCCAGCAGCGCGCCCAGCGCGAGCGCATCGAGTTCTACGACCTGCGCGTGAACGAGGCCAGCGAACGGCTGACGCGCGAGTTCGCCGCGGCCACTTTGCCGGCTGACGTATGGCAGCAGGTCAAGCTGCATTACATCGGCCTGCTCACCAACCACCACCAGCCCGAACTGGCCGAGACGTTCTTTAATTCGGTGACCACCAAGCTGCTGCACCGCAGCTACTTCCGCAACGATTTCATCTTCGTGCGCCCGGCCATCTCCACCGAGTACATCGAGAACGACGAGCCCGCCGCCACGCCGACCTACCGTGCCTACTACCCGACGCGCGAGACGCTGCGCGAAACCCTGCTGAGCATCGTCGCCAACTGCCAACTTCAGTGCGAGTTCGAGGACCTCGGCCGCGATATCGACCAGGTGCTGGCCGCGCTGCAGCGCCGGCTCGGCGACTGGCGGCTGCGCACCAACTTCCAGATCCAGGTGCTGTCGTCGCTGTTCTTCCGCAACAAGGGCGCCTACCTGGTCGGCAAGGTCATCAACGGCTTCAACGAGATTCCGTTCGCGCTGCCGATCGTGCATGGCGGCGCCGGTGGGGCGCTGACGATCGACGCGGCACTGTTCAGCGAGGACGACCTGCTGCTGATCTTCAGCTTCGCGCGCGCCTACTTCATGGTCGACATGGAAATCCCGAGCGCCTATGTGCAGTTCCTGCGCTCGATGATGCCCCGCAAGCCCCGCTCCGAGCTCTACAGCGCGATCGGGCTGCAGAAGCAGGGCAAGAACATCTTCTACCGCGACTTCCTCTACCACCTGCGCCACTCGAGCGACCGCTTCCGCGTCGCGCCGGGCATCAAGGGCATGGTCATGCTGGTGTTCGACCTGCCGTCGTTCCCCTATGTCTTCAAGGTCATCAAGGATTTCTACCCACCCCCCAAGGACACCACCCGCGAGCAGATCAAGGGCAAGTACCTGCTGGTGAAGACGCACGACCGCGTCGGGCGCATGGCCGACACCCTGGAGTACACCAATGTGGCCTTCCCGCGCGGGCGCTTCGACGACGCGCTGGTCGCCGAGCTCCAGCGCGAATGCGCCAGCGTGTTCGAGGAAGACGGCGAGGCCGTGGTGATCCGCCACCTGTACATCGAGCGGCGCATGATCCCGCTCAACATCTACTTGCACGACGCCACCCGCGAGCAGATCGAGCACGCCGTGATCGAATACGGCAATGCCATCAAGGACCTGGTGGCCGCCAACATCTTCCCCGGCGACATGCTGTGGAAGAACTTCGGCGTCACCCACCACAGCAAGGTGGTGTTCTACGACTATGACGAGATCGAGTACATCACCGACTGCAACTTCCGCCGCGTGCCCGAGCCGCGCAACGCGGAAGAAGATATGAGCGGCGAGGTCTGGTACCACGTCGGCCCGAAGGACGTCTTCCCCGAAACCTTCGCCCCCTTCCTGCTCGGCAACGACCGCGTGCGCGAGGTCTTCATGAAGCACCATGGCGACCTGCTCGACGCCGCTTTCTGGCAAGGCCACAAGGCACGCATCGCCGCCGGCCATGTGCACGATGTGTTTCCGTACGATGCCGAGAAGCGTTTTCGCCACGCGCGGTGATGGCAGCCTGTCGTCCCGCTGGCGTGCGCGGCACTTCACACGGCTTTCATTAGAGCTTCGCAAGGCGGTGAGAGCATGCGACGCATGAAGCACACCCACCTTGCCGCAGCGATGACCGCCTGCGTTGCCGCCCTCCTGCTGGGCGGGCTCACGGCTCAGGCCCAGGCCCAGCCCGCAGCGCCGCAGGCGCGCTGGATCAGCGGCAGCGGCGTCAACGTGCGCAGCGAGCCTTCCTTGTCGGCGCCAGTCCTCGCCCGACTGGCGCTGAACGCAAAGGTCGAGCTTGTCGGCACATCCACCGCCGCCGGCTTTTGCGAGCTGCGGTGGACGGCCGCCGGCGGCGCCGCGATGCACGGCTTCACCGCCTGCCGCTATCTCGCCGAAGCCGCAACGGATGTACAGCGCCTGGGCCAGGCCATGCTGCCCGGCGGTTCACGCAACCCGCAGTACGACCCGGCGCGCCTGTTCTGGCTGGCGCCCTCCTGGCCGGGCCTCGAGGCCTATGCGATGCAGCTCAACGAGGCGCGGCTGCCACCGGTGGCCGATACGGCGTCTTTCCAGCGGCGCGACACCTACGTGCGCGCGCCCGACGAGCAACTCGAGCGCATGAAGGCACATCTGGCGCAGGGCATCCACGGCCCGGTCGCGCCGCGCTTCGTCGCCTGGGACGAGATCCAGCGCCAGGCCCGCTCGCTGGCTGCCACGCCGGAGCGCCCCTCGGCCGACGATCAGCGGTGGACCACGCTGGGCGAAAGCCTCGGCCTTTGGGTGCCGTTCTCGAACCAGTATCAAGACGCGGCGATCGGTGCCCGCCTGGCCGCTGGCTTGGTGCAGGCCATCGCGCTGCCGACGGCCTCGCCCTCGTGGTTCAAGGAGGCCCGCGACATCGCCGGCCTGGGCGAAGACACGGCGCAACTCAGCGGCCGCTTCGCCGTCGTGCACAGCTACCGCACGCAGGCACGCATGCCGGCCGGCAACACGGGCGACATGTTCGAGGGCCTGTGGGACATCGGCGCCGTCACCATGGCGCTGACGCGGCCCGTCGTGCGCACGACGCTGTTTCGCGACGGCCGCCTGGCGAGTACGACGACGCATGCCAGCCGCAAGCAAATCACCTGGGGCGCCACGGACCCGCCAATGTGTCACGGCTGGATCCCCGGCTTTGCCTACGGCGACGCCGAGGCGCGCCTGTGGGACAGCGATCGCGACCGGGCGGCGCTGAAGGTGCATCCAACCGGCAGC
>JANOKY010000142.1:0-2815 GCA_031419635.1 Burkholderiales bacterium
GTAGAGATCCACTTGGCTGTGCAGATCCTTGTTCGGCTTGTACTCGAGCACGGCCATCAGACCGTCGTGGTGTTCTTCTTGGTTGACTGAGAGCCGGTCCAGAACATCGGCAACATGGCCTGGCTCACGGGGCCCCAGGTGACGGACGGCGCCTGGAACAGCGAAGGCGCGGTACCGGCGATCGGAATGCCGTAGGGCGTGTAGTCGCCGTACTGGTCGAGCTCGAGGACGCGCGACTGGGTCGTCGACTGCAGGTGGGCATAACCGAGCGCCACGCCGACCGTGTTGTCGGCGAACTGGTTGATGTACGACAGGCTGATGCGGTTGCCGTTGGGGCTGGCCACGCCCGGCACCTGGGTCTTGAGCGAATTGGTTTCGCCGCGCACGTTGATCGCGATCTCGCGGCCACGGGTGTCCAAGGGCCGGCGCGCCATCAGGTCGACCGTGCCGGACAGGCCCTGCCCGATCAAGGTGGCGCTCGGCGTCTTGTAGACCGTCGCTGCGCCGATCAACTCCGATGGGAACTGGTCGTACTCCACCGCGCGGCCATCGTTCGAGCTGACGATCTCGCGCCCGTTCAACAGCACCCCGGAGAACGCCGGCGACAGGCCGCGGATCGAGATCACGTTGACCCGCCCGTCGGCGCCGCGCTGGCCGGTCAGGCCGGGCAGGCGCGCCAGCGACTCGGCAATGCTCACGTCGGGCAGCTTGCCCAGGTCTTCTGCCGTGATGTTCTCGGTGATCGAGTCCGAATTGCGCTTGGCAGCGATCGATGACTCGATCGAGCGCTTGATACCGGTGACGACCACCGTCTGAGTTTCACTCGCCTGCTGGGCGTGGCCGGCAGCCGAGGCCACCATGAGCAGCGTGCAGGCGGCCGAGACCGGATTGACACGGAAGCGGGCCATCGCACGGCCCGGGCGCGGCACTGAAATCTGACGGGTCATCGGGTATCTCCAGGTGGCGGTTGGGATTGGACTCGGCGTTCGGCAGGGTCTGCGCAGTGCCTTTGAAAGCGCTTTCATGATTGTTGCCGAACGTCACGCTGCGGTTCCACATCGTTTACCCGTAGAGGCCTTGAGCGACGTTGCACCCCGACCGCCGCCTGCGTCGGCGCGCCTGGGAGAGCGCCCGTGCGGCGCGCCCGCCGCAAGCCGCACGCAAGCGCTTTCAGGCGCGGCGTTCAGCGCATCACGCGCCGGGTCGATTCGCGCGGCACCAATTGCGGCGGCGGCAGCGCCACCTCGGGCGCCGCGCCGCGCAGCAGATCGAGCATCGCCGCCGCCGCCTGGCTGCCCATTTCGTAGACCGACTGGCGGATCGTCGTCAGCGGCGGAATGGCAAACTTGGCCGGCGCCAGATCGTCGAAGCCGACCAGGGACACGTCGTCGGGAATGCGCACGTTCTTGCGGTACAGGCCCAGCGCGGCGCCGATGGCCGACTGGTCGTTGGCTGCGAAGATGGCGGTGAAGGGCAGGCGGCTCTCGAGCAGGCGGTTCACCGCCATCAGCCCGCTGGCTTCGGTGAAATCGCCGGGAATGACCAGCGCCGGGTCGAAGGCGATGCCGGCGTTGGCCAGCGCCGCGCGGTAGCCGGCTTGCCGGTCCAGCGCGTCCTGGTGCGCCGGGTCGCCAGATATGAAAGCGATCTTGGTGTGTCCGCATTCGATCAGGTGCTGCGTGGCCAGCAGGCCGCCCGCGCGGTTGTCGAACTCCAGGCTGAACAAGCGCGGGCCCTTGAGTTCACGCCCGACCACGACCATCGGCAAGGTCTTGGCGTAGCGCTGCAAATCGCGGTTCGGCAAGCGGCCGGCAAGCACGATGGCGCCGTCGACGCGGCGCGACAACAGGGCATCGAGCGCCTTGCGCTCGCCCGCTTCATGCCAGTGGCCGCTGACGAAGATCGGGATGTAGCCGGCTGACTCGAGCTTCTCCTCGATGCCGCGAAGCGCCTCGCCGTAGAACGGGCTGCTGATGGTCTGCGTGACCACACCGATGCTCAGCGTGCGCCCGCCCGCGAGGCCGCGGGCCACGGGGTTAGGCCGGAAGTCGAGCTTCTTGATCGCGGCGTCGACCGCGTGCTTCTTATCCAGGCTGACGCTGGCCGTGCCGTTGAGGATGCGCGACACGGTGCTGGGCGACACGCCCGCCGCCTGCGCCACCATCTCGAGCGTCACCACCCCCGCGGCGTTTGCATTCGAGGTCGTGGAAGGCGATCGCTTGCGGCGTGTGGAAAGCGCTTTCATCGTGGCTTAGGATGTACCAGCGCGCAGTGTTGGCGCTGGTGCAGTCGGCGCCGACAAACGGGCGCCCGGCCGCCCCCCCCCCCCGCAAACGAGCTGCAAGCCCGCAATGGACATCGAGCAAGGACCATGAGCACGGCAGAAATCTTCCTGATCGCGATGCTGATCATCTTCGCCGTGCCCTACCTGGTGTGGCGCCTGGGCCGCACCGACCATTACGCGCCGCTGGTGGTGGTGCAGATCGTCGCCGGCATCGCGCTCGGCCCGGGCTTGCTCGGCGCCGCCTTCCCCGATTACTACGCCTTCGTCTTCAACCCGAGTGTCGTGCAAACCTTGAACGGCATTGCCTGGTGGGCGGTGATGCTGTTCGTCTGGCTGGCCGGCATCGAACTCGACCTCGGCCAGGCCTGGCTGCACCGCCGCGAAAGCAGTATCACCGCCGCACTCGCGCTCGGCGTGCCGCTGGCGATGGGCTGCGTGGTGGCCGTCGGCCTGCTCGCCTGGGGCCCCGGCTGGATCGGCGCGAGCGCTCTGCCGTGGCAATTCATCGCCGGCATCGGCATGGCCTGCGCG
>JANOKY010000143.1:0-7575 GCA_031419635.1 Burkholderiales bacterium
AATCCATTCACCTTGAAGCTGGGCAATAACCTGAGCTCGGCCGACTGGCGCGGGCACCTTTCGAGCACATCGGAGAATTGGAATTCCGGCCTCAGCCCTGTCCTGACCGCCATCTTTGCTGGCTCGTCCAACAAGCGCTGCTCGATGCTCGCCGGCACCACGCAGGTCTGCAATGGGAGCTATGGCAACAACGGCTGGCTCGGGCTGGCGTCGATCAACATCACGGGTGGCACCCACATCACCCAGGGCTCAGCGAAGATGAACGACACCTACTTCAACACGGCCACGTACAACAATCCGAACGAGCGTGAGCATGTGATGTGCCAGGAGGTGGCGCACACCTTCGGCCTGGACCATCAGTCCACCAACGGTACGTCGCAGAACAGTTGTATGGACTATTTCTCAAACACCGGGGCGAACGCGACAAGCACTCTGAGCACCGCGCCGAATGCGCATGACTTTCAGCAGTTGGGCATCATCTACGGACACCTCGACAGCACCAGTACGGTGGCCCAGATCGCCGCCGAGGTGGCAGCGATGCACCAGGGCCCCTCTGCCGCGCATCGCGACATCAGCGACGACCCGAACAGTTGGGGTCAGCTCATGCGCCAGTCGTCGAGCGGCCGCAGCTCGACCTACGAGCGCGAAAACGGCGACGGATCGAAGAACGCCACCCATGTCTTCTGGACCCTCGAGGCCGCTGCCCGCTGCCCGAGCTGCGACCACCGCTATGACCGTTGATCGCCACGGCTGACGCCCCAGGCGTCGTCTGCGTCCCCACCGAGGGCGAGGCCACCAGGCCTCGCCCTTTTTGCTGACGGCTTCGGTTCACCCGCGCGCCGACGCCCTGACGGATCGCAGCGCCGTTGAAGTGGTGCCGCAGCGCGGTCATTGAATTCGCCCGGCCCTGGCAAACGCCCGCGCGGCGCGTGAGGGGCGGGCACGGCGGGTATCGCACGGCGGCGAGATGGCATCATGGCGCCGCGCCGCAGCGATCGTTGCGGCGGCCCCGGTGGCCTGCGGCTGGACGGAGGATCTGAATGGCGGACATTTTCATCGGCTATGCCAGCGCCGACCGCGAGATCGCCCGCAGGCTCGGCCAAGCGCCGAGCGCGCGGGGGCATGACATCAGTTGCTGGACACCGGCACTTGAGTGATCCTGCGGGCGCGCCTGCACGCAAAGGGGGCGGCCCGAACCTGTCCGACACCCGCTGGTTCGCGGTCGCTACCGACGCCGAGCGCACCACGCTGCGCATAACGGGCGCTTGGCGGCTGCCGCATCTGGCCGAGATCGAGGCTGCGTTGGCGGGCCTGGCCTTGCCGGCCGCGGTGGACATCGACGGCAGCGCGCTGACCTCGATCGACTCGGCCGCGGCGCTGGTGCTGTTGCGCACGCTGCAAGTTGCACAGCCCGCGCCGGGCGGGCCGTCGTGGGTTGGGTTCAGTGCAACCAACCGCCGCATCGTCGAGCAGGTGCGCACGCACCTGGCTGCCAGCGTGGCTGCGCCCACGCCGCACCGGCCGCGCGTGCTGGCACGGCTCGGCCGCCAGGTGAGCGCGCTGGCCAGCCTGCTCGGCGGCCACGTCAACTTTCTCGGCGCCACCCTGGTGGCGTTTGGCCAGGCCCTGCTGCAACCGCGCCGGCTGCGCCTGCGCGAGTTGACGGTGCAGCTCGAGCAGGCGGGGCTGATGGCCATTCCGGTGGTCGCGCTGGTGACGCTGCTGATCGGCGTGGTCATCACCTACCTGCTCGGCCTGCAGGCCGAGAAGTACGGCGCCAACATCTTCGTCGTCGATGGCGTGGGCATCGGCGCCACGCGCGAGTTCGCGCCGATCATCGTCGCCGTCATCGTCGCCGGCCGCTCGGGCGCGGCCTTCACGGCCCAGCTCGGCTCGATGCGCCTGACCGAAGAAACCGATGCGATCCGCACCCTCGGTCTGTCTCCCATGCAGGTGCTGGTGCTGCCGCGCGTGCTGGCGTTGATGGTCGTGCTGCCGCTGCTGGTCTTCGTCGGCGACGTGATGAGCCTGGCCGGCGCGATGGCGATCGCCGGGCCGATGCTCGACGTGACGCCGGTGGCCTTCCTGGCGCGGCTGCGCGAAGCGCTCGACACCCGCCATGTTTTCGTCGGACTGGCCAAGGCGCCGGTGTTTGCGCTGGTGATCGCCGTGATCGGTTGCCGCATGGGCATGACGGTCGGCCGCGACACCCGTGCCCTCGGCGCGGCCACGACCTCGACGGTGGTGCAGAGCATCGTCGCCGTGATCCTGCTCGACGCGGTGTTTGCGGTGCTGATGCAGGCGCTGGACCTGTGACCGAGGCCACAGCACCCGTGATCGAAGTCGACGCCATCGTCACCCGCTTCGGCGCGCAGACGGTGCACAACGGCGTGTCGTTCTCCGTCGCTCGCGGCACCCTGGTGGCGCTGATCGGCGGCAGCGGCACCGGCAAATCGGTGCTGCTGCGCGAGATCATCGGCCTGCAGCGCCCGACGGCCGGGCGGGTGCACTTGCTCGGCACCGACATGTGGAACGCCGCGCCCGACGCGCTCGACGCCGTGCGGCGGCGCTTCGGCATGCTGTTCCAGGACGGCGCGCTGTTCTCGTCACTGACAGTGGCGCAGAACGTCGCCGTGCCGCTGCGCGAGCACACGCGGCTGGCCGGTGCCACCATCGACGCGCTGGTGGCGCTGCGCCTGTGGCAGGCCGGGCTGCCGGCAGACGCCGGGGCGAAGATGCCGAGCGAGTTGTCGGGCGGCATGCGCAAGCGCGCGGCGATCGCGCGTGCCATCGCGCTCGAACCCGAGGTGCTGTTCCTCGACGAGCCCACCTCGGGGCTGGACCCGATCACCGCGCGCGGCTTCGACCGGCTGGTGCGCTCGCTGGTCGACGACCTGGGCCTCACGGTGTTCCTGGTCACGCACGATCTGGACACCCTGCGCGGTGTTGTCGACCGGGTCATCGTGCTCGGCAGTGCGCAAGGGCAAGGGCAAGGGCAAGGGCAAGGGCAAGGGCAAGGGCAAGGGTCAGGCCAAGGCCGCGTGCTGGCCGACGGCACGGTGCAGGAGGTGATGGCGGTCGACGACGCCTGGATCCGCGATTACTTCTCCGTCCGTAGAATCGCCGACGATGGAAGCTGAGGCCCGCTACACCTTTGTCGGCGCGAGCGTGCTGGTGCTGATCGCGGCGCTGGTGGCCGGCGTGGTGTGGCTGAAGAACGTCGGCGGCCGGGGCAACTTCGAGCGCTACGCCATCTACTTCGAGAAGCAGGCGCTCGACGGGCTGGAGATCGGCGCCGATGTCACGCTGCGCGGCATCAAGGTCGGCCGCGTCGAGGACTATGCCCTCTCGGCCGCCGCCTACAACCGCGTGCGCGTGGTGGTGCGCGTCGACTACCGTGCCCCGGTGCGCACCGACACCGCGGCGGTCGTCACGCGCAATTTCGTCACCGGCATCGCCGCCATCGCGCTCGTCAATTCCGACCCGCCCGGCGAGGCGCTGACGCAAGTGCCCGCGGGTGAGAGCTACCCGGTCATCGCCGAAGGCCATTCCGATCTCGACGAGATCACCGGCCGCGTCAACAAGGTCGGCGAGATGGCCTCGGCGGCCCTGACCAACATCAACCAGTTGCTCGACGCCGACAACCGCGAAGCCATCATGGCCACGGTGCGCAACCTGCGCGACGTCTCGGCCGGCCTCAACGCGCGCCTGGGGGCGCTGGACAGCACGCTGGCGCGCGTGGGGTCCGCGGCCACCCGCGTCGGCCAGGGCGCGGCCGAGCTGGGGCGCTCGGGCGGGCGCATCGCCAGCGTGGCCGAGCGCAGCAGCGAGCGCCTGGACGCCACGCTCACCGAGGCCGAGCGCACGCTGGCCGAAGCACGCAAGGCACTGCAACAGGTAGCCCAGGCCACCGCCGCGATCCAGCAGCAGGCGGTGGCCAGCGCACGCCGGCTCGAAGACACCGCCGCCAATGTCGATGACCAGCTCAGCGCGGCCGTGACCGAGCTGCGCGTCAGCGTCGAGGCGGCCACCCGTGTGCTCGACCGCCTGCGCGAGCCACGCTCCGCACTGCTCGGGCCGAACAAGTCCCAGCTCGGCCCCGGGGAGAAACTGCCGTGAAGCACTGGCTTGCGCTGTTGGCATCGATGCTGCTGCCTGTGCTGACGGCCTGCGTGTCCGTCGGCATCGGCACCGACGTGCCGCTGCAAGCGCAGTACCTGTTGCACGACGCCAGCGCGCCCGTGCCGCGCCGGGCCGAGCCGCTGGTGGCCGCGCTGCTGATCCAGCCGCTGCCGGCCGACGCCACGGCCGACAGCGTCTCGATCGCCTACTCGCTGCGGCCCAACGAGTTCGCTCACTACCAGTTCGCCTCCTGGACCGAGCGGCCGGTGCGGCGCGTGCCGCGCCTGCTGCAGCAGCGGCTGGAGGCGCGCGGCGTGGCCGGCGCGGTGGGCCTGGTCGGTGAACCGGTGCGCGCCGACTGGCTGCTCAGCCTGGCCATCGACACCCTGCACCACGACGTCAGCGCGCCGCCGGGTCAAGGCCGCTTTGCGCTCACCGCCGAATTGTTCGACCGCCGCAGCCGCAGCCGCATCGCGCGGCGCCAGTTCGTGGTGGCCGCGCCCAGCGCCAGCGCCGACGCGCCGGCCGCTGCGGCGGCGTTATCGCAATCGGTGGCGCAGGCGTTCGACCAGTTGGTGCCGTGGCTCGAAGCCGAGCTGCAACAGGCCGCGGCCACAGCGCCGAAATAGCCGGCTCAACGCCGCGGTTTGCGCCACACGCTCGCCAGCCAAGGCTGCTGCTCCGGCGGCAGGCCGGCGGGTCGATAGTAGTGATCCAACGCGACGAACCCGGCGGCGTTCATGAACTCGGACCAGGCTGGCCAATCATGGAAGGCGCCGTAACGCTCGCCGTTCCAGCCCTCTTGCCCATCACCGCGCGGGTTCGAGCTGAACAGCACGCCACTGGCCTTCAGCGTGGCGTGCAATTCGCGCAGAACGCGCGGCAAGGCCTGGCTGGGCAGATGGAACAACACCGCGTTGGCGAACACGCCGTCGAAGTGCTCGTCGGGCAGGGCCAGTTGCAGAAAGTTCTGCTCGAGCACCTCGCAGCCGCTGTGTGCGCGTGCCATCGCTGCCAAAGCGGGCGAGCCTTCGAGGCCGGTCGCGCGGTGCCCGAGCGCCGTGAACGCCATCAGGTCGCGGCCGGGCCCGCAGCCGAAGTCGAGCAACTCGAACGGTGGCGCAGCGTCGATGTGCTGTAGCAGCGCGCCGATGTTCTGGCTCACGTCGTGGCCGCGCGTGACTTCCCAGTAATCCCGGGCCTGCCGGTCGTAGTGCGCCAGCGTGCGGGCGGCGATGTGCGTCAGCGCATCGGCTGTCAGCGGTATGCCGTTCACGCCGCGGTGCGCCGCAGCGGCAGCGCAAAGCCGCGCGTCACGCCGGGCCGCGCCATCATCGCCTGGTACCAGCGCTGCACATGCGGGAACTCGGCCAGGTCGACGCGGTGCCGCGCATGGCGCCAGGCCCAGCCGACGATCGCGAAATCGGCGATCGAGATCGCGCCGGCAAAGTATTCGTGCTCGGCCAGGCGCCGGTTCATCACCGCGTACAGGCGCCGCGTTTCGGCCTGAAAGCGCTCCAGGCCGTAGCGGCGATCTTCGTGGTCGCCGAGGGCCACGAAGTGGTGCACCTGGCCGGGGATCGGGCCGAAGCCGCCGACCTGGAACATCAGCCACTCGAGCACGGCCACGCGCGCCACCGGGTCCACCGGCCAGAACAGCCCCGACTTCTCGCCCAGGTAGATCAGGATCGCGCCCGACTCGAACACGCTGATCGGCGCGCCCGCCGGGCCCTCGGTGTCGACGATCGCCGGGATCTTGTTGGTCGGGCTGATCTTCAGGAAGGCCGGGTCGAACTGCTCGCCCTGGCCGATGTCGACGATGTGGACCTCGTAGGGCAGGCCCATCTCTTCGAGCGCGACGCTGATCTTGCGGCCGTTGGGGGTGTCGAATGCGTACAGCTTGATGGTCACGCGGGCTCCTTTGCCGAGGTCGCCGAGTTTGCCGACAAGGCCGACAGCCCAGGCTGGCGGCCCTCGGCCCAGCCTATCAGCAACGAGCAACGCGCCGGGCCTGTAGGACAACCCTTCGCGTCGGTCGCGCCGTCGTCCGATGGAAGTGCCCGGTTGAAACGCCCACATTCGGGGTGCGGCAGCTCGCCGTCTGCGATTGCTCTTCCCAACCCCACCGACGAACCGCCATGCCTGAGCCAGCCTGTAGCGCCCAGCGCGAGCGCACGTACACAACGCTGATGGCGGGCCCATGCGCTGGCCACTGAAACGCCTGCTCTTCGCGTTCGCCGCGGCCCTGCCGCTGTCGGCGCCTTTGGCTGCGGCCGAGATGCAGACCGTCTGCACCATCACCGTCAACTCCGCCGACGAGAAGGAAGCATTTCGCCGCTACCTGCCCGCTGCCACGTACAAGTTTGTCGAGCTCGTCGAGCGTGACCGGCCCGATTGGCTGGCCTCAGCCTGCCAGGCCGGCGTCTCCTGCGACGTGCTGATCATCTCCGGCCACTACGACGGCGGCAACGAGTTCTTTTCCGACCGGCTGGAGACGCGCGAATTCCTGCCCGTCGACGAGCTCGAGCGCGTGTCATGCAGCGATTCCTGCCCGGGACTCTTCTCCAAGCTGAAAGAGGTTCACCTCTTCGGCTGCAATACCTTGAACCCGCAGGCGAACAGCAGCGTCTCGGCCGAGGTGGTTCGCAGCCTCGTGCGCGAAGGCCACTCGCTCAAGCAAGCCGAGCGCCAACTACAGGCCTTGAACGCCGGGCACGGCGAGAGCAGCCGTGACCGCATGCGCCAGGTGTTCAAGGACGTGCCGGTGATCTACGGCTTCTCGGCGGTGGCGCCGCTGGGCCCGATCGCAGCCTCGACGCTGAGCGGCTACTTCCGCTCGACCGGTGCGCGCGAGATCGGCCAGGGCCGCGCGAGCAGAAGCCTGCTCGGGCACTTCGCGCCATACGGCATGACCGTCACGCAGGGCATGACCGACCAGGACCCGCACGCCGCGGTGCGTGACGACGTCTGCCAGTTCGCCGACGACCGCCTGTCCGACGCGAACAAGCTGGCCTTCGTGCACCAGCTCTTGCAGCGTGAGACGGCGCAAGCCCGGGTCCATCTCGACCGCATCCAGCGCTATGTCACGTCGCTCGACGACCCGGTGCGCCGCACACCCGCGGTGGTCCAAGAGTTCGCGGCGATTGTCGGCGACGCCCAGGCCCGCGCGCGCTTTCTCGAATTCGCCCGCGATGCCGATCAGCCGGCGGTGCGCGCGCGCATGCTCAAGGTGGCGCTCGATCTGGGCTGGCTGTCGGCGGATGAGCGCTGGGCTGAACTGGCGCTGATGCTGGGCCAACTGCAGGCCCGCAACACGCTCGGCATCACCGAGGTCGATCTGGCCTGCACCTTGAACCAGGAACACGAGCTCGACGGCGCGTTCAACCGGCGCGTCGTGGCGGGCACCGCGGCCGACGATGTGGCGCATGCGGCAGTGCGCGCCTGCCTGGGCAG
>JANOKY010000144.1:0-4402 GCA_031419635.1 Burkholderiales bacterium
CTCAACCGCACCGTCAAGAGCGTGCTGGCCGATGTCGACGTGGTGCTGTTCGTCGTCGAGGCCGGCCGCTTCAGCCTGGACGATGCCAAGGTGCTGGCGCTGTTGCCCGAAGACAAGCCGGTGCTGCTGATCGCCAACAAGCAAGACGAAATCAAGCGCCGCACCGACCTGATGCCCTGGATGGCGGCGATGCGCGAGCGCCGCGACTTCGCCCAGTTCGTGCCGATGTCGGCGAAGAAGGCCGCCGATGTCGAACGCCTGTTCGGCATTGTTGCGCCGTACCTGCCCGAGCAGGCCTGGTTCTACGAGGAAGACGCGCTCACCGACCGCAGCGAACGCTTCCTGGCCAGCGAGATGATCCGCGAAAAACTCTTCCGCCTGACCGGCGACGAGCTGCCGTACAGCTGCACCGTCGTCATCGACAAGTTCGAGGAGGAGGGTACGTTGCGGCGCATCGCCGCCACCATCGTCGTCGAGCGCGACGCCCACAAGGGCATGGTCATCGGCGACGGCGGTGAGAAGCTGAAGCGCATCGGCAGCGAAGCGCGGCAGGAACTCGAGCGCCTGTGGGACGCCAAGGTGTTCCTGGAACTCTGGGTCAAGGTGCGCTCCGGCTGGGCCGACAGCGAGGAGCATCTGCGCAGCTACGGCTACGAGTGAGGCGGGCATGGCTTTGAGCTTCGATGCGTTCCTGCAGCAGGCCTGGGCCGACCATGCCGACCAGCCTGACGCCGTGGCTGCGCGCCTGCGCACCGAAACGTCGTCGCCGCAATCCGCCGAGCAACTCGCCGCGCTGGTGGGCTTCGTGGTGCACCTGTGCGGCGAGCACCTCGGTGCTTTCGACGACGGCCGCGGGCGCCTCGAAGCACTGGCCGGCCATCCCCTGGCGGACGCCAGCGTGCAGTCGGCGTTGCGCGTCGGCATTGCCAGCTTGACGCTTGCCGAAACCGACAGTGCCGACCGGGGTGGTTTCAGCCTGGAAGAACTGATCCGCAGCGAGGCCGCCGCCGCCGCCATCGGCCTCGGGCGCGGCCAGACCGAGCGCGCGATGGCGCTGCTGCACACCGCACGCGAACGCCTGGCCGCATTGCCGGATGCCCACGCCGCCGTGCACCGCCCGCTGGCTGTCGCCTGCAACAACATGGCCTGGGAGCTGCACGACCGCGGCAGCGCGCGCAGCGCCGCCGATACCACCGCCATGCTCGACATCGCCGCGGCCAGCAAAGTGCATTGGGCCCAGGCCGGCACCTGGCTCGAAGTCGAGCGCGCCGACTACGGCCTGGCGCTGTGCCACCTCTCGGCCGGCCTGCCCGATCTGGCCGCGAGTTTCGCCGCGCAATGCCTGGCTGCCTGCACGCAAAACGACGCACCGCCCTGCGAGCATTTCTCTGCCCATGAAGCGTCGGCCCGCGCACAGCACGCGCGCGGCGACCAGGCCGCCAGGGCGCGCAGCGTTGCCGCCGCCGAGGCCGCATTCGCAAAGTTGCCCGCGAGCGACCAGGACGCCAGCCGCAAGACGCTGACGGCGCTGCAAGCCTTGCCTCGATGACCAGCCGCGGCGCCGCGTCGCCGCTGGCGGCCTACGTTTTGCACCGCTACGACTGGAGCGAGTCGAGCCTGATTGTCGACCTGTTCACGCGCGATCTCGGCCGCGTGGTGGTGGCCGCCAAGGGCGCCAAGCGTCCGACCTCGCAACTGCGTGCCGTGCTGCGGCCGTTCCAGCGCCTGCACGCCACCCTCGGCCGCACCGCGCCGGGTGCCGAAGTGCACAACCTGCGTGGCGCCGAATGGGCCGGCGGCGTGCCGGTGGCCGGCGGCGATGCCCTGTTCAGCGGCTTCTACCTCAATGAACTTTTAATGAAGCTGCTGGCCCGCGAAGACCCGCACCCGGCCCTGTGGGATGCCTACGCCGCCACGCTGGCTCGGCTCGGCGGCGCTGACGAAGCCGCCGCGCTGCGCGCGTTCGAGCTGCGCTTGCTGCGCGAGATCGGCCTGCTGCCCGACCTGGCGCATGTCACGGCCACGCAGGCGGCATTGCTGGCCGCCGCAGCCTATGCGCTGCGCGCCGAAGTTGGCGTGGCGACATCCCACGGCGGCGACGCCAACGCCATCGTCGGCAGCGACCTGTTGGCGCTGCAAGTGGCCCTCGATGCCGGCGACCTGCCCGCCCTCCAGCGCGCCTGCACCGCCCCGGCCGTCGCGCTGCGCCGCCAACTGCGCGAGCTGCTTGCCTATCATCTGGGGGCGGCGCCGTTGCGCACGCGCCAGGTGCTGCGCGACTTGCAGCCGCTGCTCTGAACCATGAACCCCCTCATCGCCCCCGAGTCCCAGCCCCGCGACGCGCGTTGCGCGCTGTCGGTCAACGTCAACAAGGTCGCGCTGTTGCGCAACACGCGCCACCTCGGCATCCCGAGCGTGACCCGCGCGGCCGAGCTGTGCCTGCAAGCCGGCGCGCAGGGCATCACCGTGCACCCGCGGCCCGACGAGCGCCACATCCGCGCCGGCGACGTGACCGATCTGGCCGCGTTGCTGCGCACCTGGCCGCACGCCGAGTTCAACATCGAAGGCAACCCCTGCGACAACCTGATGGCCTTCATCCGCCAGCACCGGCCGCAGCAATGCACCTTCGTGCCCGACGCGCCGGGCCAGTTCACCAGCGACCATGGCTTTGCGTTGACTGAGCTCGAACGCGTCGCGCCGATGGTCGCCGAGGCCCGCGCCCTGGGCGTGCGCGTCAGCCTGTTCATGGACCCCGAGCCGGCGCTGATGGCCGCTGTGCGCACCATCGGCGCCGATCGCGTCGAGCTCTACACCGAACCCTACGCCGCGGCGCACGGCACTGCCCGCCAAGCCGTGCACCTGGCGCGCTACACCGCAGCCGCCGAAGCGGCGCTGGCGGTCGGCCTGGGCATCAATGCGGGCCACGATCTCAACCTGGCCAACCTCAGCGACTTTCTGCGCGCCGTTCCCGGTGTGCAGGAGGTGTCCATCGGCCACGCCCTGATCGCCGATGCACTGGAACTTGGCTACACCGAGACAGTGCGCGAGTACCAGCGGTGCATCCAGCGTGCCTATGTTTAGGACCGGGTCTTGATCTACGGCATCGGCACCGACATCTGCGACATCCGCCGCATCGCCGCCACCTTCGAGCGGCGCGGCGAGCGCTTTGCCGAGAAGGTGCTCGGCCCGCACGAGATCGAAGTGTTCCGCGCTAGAAGCGCCAAGCACGCAAGCCGCGGTATCGCCTACCTCGCGACGCGCTTCGCCGCCAAGGAAGCCTTCGCCAAAGCCATCGGCCTGGGCATGCGCATGCCGATGACCTGGCGCGATTGCGAGTTGGTCAAGGCCGCCAGCGGCCAGCCGCAGATCCGCCTGCATGGCGCCTTGGCGCAGTGGTTTGCCGCGCGCAAACTGGCCGCGCATGTCAGCGTCAGCGACGAATCCGATGTAGCCACCGCCTTCGTCGTCATTGAGCACAGCACAATCACGCCATGAACTCCATCAACGCCACCACGGCCCACGCCCCGGTCGTGCTCGACATCGCCGGCCTCGCGCTCAACGCCGACGACCGCCGCCGCCTCGCGCACCCGCTCACCGGCGGCCTGATCCTGTTCGCGCGCAACTGGCAAGACCGGCGCCAGTTGACCGAGCTCAGCGCCGAGATCAAATCGCTGCGGCCTGACCTGCTGATCTGCGTCGATCACGAAGGCGGCCGCGTCCAGCGTTTCAGGAGCGACGGCTTCACCCACTTGCCGCCCATGCGCGTGCTGGGCGAGTTGTGGATGCGCGATGCGCTCACGGCCACCGACGCCGCCAGCGCCGCCGGCTACGTGCTCGGCGCCGAGCTGCGCGCCTGCGGCGTCGATCTGTCCTTCACGCCCGTGCTCGACCTCGACCACGGTCCCAGCAGCGTGATCGGCGACCGCGCCTTTCACCGCGATGCCCGCGTGGCCACGATGCTGGCCAAGAGCCTCATGCACGGCCTGCTGCGCGCCGGAATGGCCAACTGCGGCAAACATTTCCCCGGCCATGGCTACGCGCGCGGCGACAGCCACCACGAACTGCCGATCGACAAACGCAGCCTCAAAGCCATCCTGAATGATGACGCCAAGCCCTACGAGTGGCTGTCGACCACCCTGGCCAGCGTGATGCCCGCGCATGTGATCTACCCCAAGGTCGATGCGCTGCCGGCCGGCTTCTCGCGCCATTGGCTCGAAGACATCCTGCGCGGCGAACTCGGCTTCACCGGTGCCATCTTCTCCGACGACCTCAGCATGGAAGGCGCCAAGGTGGCCGGCGGCCACCTCGATGCGGCCTTGGCCGCGCTCAACGCCGGCTGCGACATGGTGCTGCTGTGCAACCAGTCGATCGACGGCAGCACCGCCGTCGATGCCTTGCTCGA
>JANOKY010000145.1:0-8962 GCA_031419635.1 Burkholderiales bacterium
ATCGACATCCTCGTCAACGCCGCCGGCGTGATCGTCCGCGCCGACGCGCCGGCCACCGACGACGATGCCTGGTACCGGCAGATGCGGGTCAACGTCGACGGCACCTTCTTCATGTGCCGCGCGGCGATCCGCCAGATGCGCCAGCAGGGCTCGGGCGCCATCGTCAACTTCGGCTCGATCTGGGGCTCGGCCGGTGGCAAGGGCCATGTTGCCTACGCCACCGCCAAGGGCGCCGTGCACAACCTGACGCGCTCGCTCGCGCTCGATCACGCCCGCGAGGGCATCCGCGTCAACGCCGTCTGCCCCGGCGAGGTGGACACGCCGATGCTGCGCGGCGCCGGGCGCGCCGTGCCGCTGACGGACGCGCAGCTGGCGGAGATGGCTGATCGCGTGGTGCCGAACGGCCGCCTCGCGCAGCCCGAAGAGATCGGCCGCGTGGTCGTCTTCCTGTGCTCGGACGCCGCGAGCTACATGACCGGCGCGCTGGTGCCGGTCGACGGCGGCTGGTCGGCGGGCTGATGCAGTACCGCGCCCTCGGCTCCAGCGGCCTGCGGGTCTCGGCGTTGGTGCTCGGCTCCGACAACTTCACCAACCCGACGCCCGCGGCGGAGTCGGAGCACATCATCGCCGCGGCGCTCGACGCTGGCGTCAACCTGATCGACACGGCAAACTCATATGCTGCTGGCGCCGCCGAAGAACTCGTGGGCGCCACGCTGCGCAAACTCGGGCGCGACGACGTGCTGGTCGCGACCAAGTTCCACTATCCGTTCGGCCCTGGCGTGCACGATCGTGGCAACTCGCGGCAGGCCATCATCCGCGCCTGCGAGGGTTCACTGCGTCGCCTCGGCCGCGACCACATCGACCTGTACCAGTCGCACCGGCCCGACATGAATGTGCCGCTCGAAGAGACCCTGCGTGCACTCGATGACCTCGTGCGCGCCGGCAAGGTGCGCTACATCGGCTCGTCGACGGCACCGGGCTGGCATGTCGCAACGTCGGTGATGACGTCCGAGCGGCTCGGCATCGCCCGGATCGTCTCCGAGCAGTCGCCCTACAACCTGCTCGACCGCCGCATCGAGAACGAGCTCGTGCCGGCCTGCCAGGCGCACGGCGTGGGCGTGATGTGCTGGTCGCCGCTGGCGATGGGCATGCTGGCCGGCCGCTACAAGCAGGGCCGCACCGACGACACGCGCGCCGCCCAGCGCGGCGGCATCTACGCCGAGCGCGTCACAGACGCCGGCATCCGCGTCGGCAACGCGTTCGCTGCATTGGCCCGCCAGCACGGCCTCGACCCGGCCCAGGCGGCGTACGCCTGGGTCATCGCCCAGCCGGGCATCACGTCGGCGATCATCGGCCCGAAGACCGTCGCCCAGGTGGCGTCGGCGCTGCCGGCCGCACAGTTGGCGCTGCCCGCCGAGCTGCTCGTGGCTGCGGACGAACTCGTCGCGCCGGGATCGGTGGTTGCGAGCTTTTTCAACTCGGCGACGTGGATGCGCTGGAAGCACGTTTGACCGAGTTCCGCGGCAATCCGGGCAAGGGTGCGGTGCGGGTCACACCGGCCCATCAGAACACGATCGTTCGCCTCGGTCCCTGAGCGGCTGCCATGCCGCGGTGGGCACCGCTCAGCGCGGCGTCTGCTGCAGGTAGGCCTCGGCCTGCTGCTCGGTCTCGAAGATCGGCGGCGTCTCTTCGCGTGCCAACAGGCGTTCGAGCTGCATGCGGCGGAAGGCGCCGCTGGCATAACGCGAGACCTTGCTGTAGTACTGCGCCTCCATCTCGCGCGTCATCTGCGCGTAGGATTCGGCCATGTCGTGATCGACCTGGAAGCCGTCGTAGTTGACGATCGTGGCCACGCGCTGGCCGATGGCCTGGCAGCGCGATTGCACGGCTGCGCGGATGCGCTCGATGTCTTCACTGCGGCGCACATGCAGGTAGCTCAGGTTGAGGAACAACAGCCCCTGCGCGGCGTCGTAAGTGATGCGCGGCCCGAGGTCGAAATCGAGCAGGCGCGCGCGCAGGTCCATCGGGCCGGCCTCGAACAGGCACCCTGGCATCAGCGCTGGCCTGTCGACCAGCGGCTCGAAGTCCATCTGCGCCAGGATGTCGCGGTCGATGTCGATGCCCGGCGCCACTTCGGCCAGGCGCAGGCCCTGCGGCGTGAGCTCGAACACGCAACGCTCGGTGATGTAGAGCACCGGCTGGCCAAGTGCGGCGGCGCGCCGGCCGGCGAAGGTGATCTGCTCGACCGAGGCGCGGAACTTACGCGCCCGCCCTTCCTGCACGATGCGCAAGCGGCCGTCCGCAGCTTCGATCTCCAGCCCGCCGGCAGTGAAGGTGCCGGCGAAGAGCAGCTTGCGCGCGTTCTGCGAGATGTTGATGAAGCCACCGGCCCCCGCCAGCCTGGGGCCGAAGCGGCTGACGTTGATGTTGCCCGCGGCATCGCACTCGGCCATGCCGAGCACGGCCAGGTCGAGGCCGCCACCATCGTAGAAATCGAACTGCTGGTTCTGGTCGATCACGGCTTCGACGTTGTAGGCCGCGCCGAAATCGAGCCCACCCGCGGGCACGCCGCCGACCACGCCGGGCTCGGCCGTCAGCGTGATCAGGTCGAGCACGCGCTCTTCGTTGGCCACGGCGGCCACGCCCTCGGGCATGCCGATGCCCAGGTTGACGACGCCTTCGACCGGCAGCTCCATCGCGCAGCGCCGCGCGATGATCTTGCGCTCGTCCAGCGGCAGCGGCTTCAGGCCATCGAGCGGCACCTGGATCTCGCCCGAGAAGGCCGGCGAGTACGCGGTGGCATAGGTCTGGCGGTGGTGCTCGGCGTCGGCCACCACCACGCAATCGACCAGGGTGCCCGGCACCTTCACCAGTCGCGGGTTGAGCGAGCCGGCCTTGGCGATGCGCTCGACCTGCGCAATCACCACGCCGCCCGAATTGCGCGCGGCCATCGCCATCGCCAGGTTGTCGAGGGTCAGCGCCTCGCGCTCCATCGTGATGTTGCCGTGGGTGTCGGCGGTGGTGCCGCGGATGAAGGCCACGTCGATGCGAAAGGCCTTGTAGAACAGCCACTCCTGGCCGTCGATTTCCATCACTCGCACCAGCTCCTCGGTGGTGATGGCATTGATCTTGCCGCCGCCCAGGCGCGGATCGACGAACGTGCCCAGCCCCACCTTCGAGATCAGGCCCGGCTTGCCCGCCGCGATGTCGCGGTACAGGTGCGAGATGCAGCCTTGCGGCAAGTTGTAGGCCTCGATGCGGTTTTCCAGCGCAAGCTGGCCAAGCTTGGGGATCAGGCCCCAATGGCCGCCGATCACACGCTTCAACAAGCCGTCGTGGCCGAGCCGGTTGAGGCCGCGCTCCTTGCCGTCGCCCTGCCCCGCGGCGAACACCAGGGTCAGGTTGCGCGGCTCGCCGGTTTCGACAAAACGCGCCGCCAGCGCGGCCAGCAATTCGTCCGGCGTGCCGATGCCGACGAAGCCGGATGTGGCCAAGGTGTCGCCGGCCCGGATGACGGCCACCGCATCCTGGGCCGAGACGATCTTGTTGCGCATCGGTGGTTCCTCACAGCGTTATGCGATAGCGCAGGCCGGGCGCGTTGCCATACGCTGCCGGTTTGGTGAAGGCCTCGATCAACACGCCGCCGTTGGCGGTGATCACCTTCTGCGACGCGAGGTTGTCGGGATCGGTGGTGATCTCGACATAGGGCAAGCCCTGCGCCCGTGCGTACGGCAGCACCTGGCGCACGGCCAGCGTCGCATGGCCTTGCGCGCGCTTCCAGGGCACCACCGAATAGCCGACATGGCCGAGCACATGAGGCGGCAGCGCGGCGGTGCCGGGTTGCCAGCGAATGCCGAGGCGGCCACAGAACCCTTCGTCCCAAATCCAGAACTGCCGGCCGGGGATGCGCACCACCTGCGAACCGTCGGGCAGCGTCACCGGGTCGCCCAACGCCTCGAGGTTGGTTTGGCGCGCGACGAAGCCGGCGGCGTCGCGCTCGATCGCAGCGAGTTGCTCGTCCGTGGCCACGCGGCCGAGCAAGTGGTCCGGCGTCCAGTCGCGCCTCAACGCATCGACGTAGTCGGGCAGCAATGCCAGCGTCGGCGTCATCAACTCGGTCATGCCAGCAGCTCGGGCTCAGGGCTGCGCACAGCCAGGGCCTGGCGCGCCTTGTGCATCACCAGCGCGGGCGCCGTGTCTTTCAATCCATGGTCGCTCCACACCTGGCGCCAGCGCCGAGCACCGGCCAGGCCGTGGACCAGGCCCATCATGTGCCGCGCGGCATGAGGCCAGGTCACGCCGCGCGCGACCAGCGTGCCCATGTAGTCGACCATCGCCGCTTCGACCGCTTCGCGCGTCGGCACCGCGACGTCGGCGTCGCCGAGGAAACGCCGGTCCCATTCGGCCATCAACCCCGGGTGGTGGTAAGCCTCGCGGCCGAGCATCACGCCGTCGACATGCTGCAGGTGCTCGGCGATCTGCTGGTTGTCTTTCACGCCGCCGTTGAGCACGATCGTCAGCGCCGGAAAGTCGCGCTTCAAGCGGTAGACGAAGTCGTAGCGCAGCGGCGGCAACTCGCGGTTCTCTTTCGGCGACAGGCCCTTCAACCAGGCATTGCGCGCATGCACGATGAACACGTTACAGCCAGCCTCGGCGACAGTGCCGACGAAGTCGCGCATGAAGTCGTAGCTCTCGCCGCGGTCGATGCCGATGCGGTGCTTGACGGTCACCGGCAGATCGACCACAGCGCGCATCGCCGCCACGCCGTCACGCACCAGCGCCGGCTCGGCCATCAGGCAGGCACCGAACGAGCCGCGCTGCACCCGCTCGCTCGGGCAGCCGCAGTTCAGGTTGACCTCGTCGTAGCCCCACTGCGCGGCCAGCTTTGCGCAGGCCGCCAGGTCGGCCGGCTCGCTGCCGCCGAGCTGCAGCGCCAGCGGATGCTCGGCCGGGCTGAAGTCCAGGTGTCGCGCCACATCGCCGTGCAGCAGCGCGCCGGTGGTGACCATCTCGGTGTACAGCCGCGCGCGCTGCGTGATCAGGCGGTGGAAGTAGCGGCAATGCCGATCCGTCCAGTCCATCATCGGGGCTGTACACAGGCGCCAGGGACTAAGTTGTTGATTTGAGTGCACTAATCTTCTCTTTGTCGGTCCAGACGCATGTGGGACGAACCTGATGCCTTCGTTGCTCACCGGCAAGCGATTTCTGGATGGTAATCAATGGGTTGCGCGCGATGACCATGTAACTATGCAGAAGGCCATGGACCCTCTTTGCGCCGTGGGCTCGGCGCGTCAGTGCTACGGATTTGCTACGACGCTCGAACGTGATTGCTACATCGCGACCGCAGCGCGCGGCCGCGACGGGCACGTTCACAGAGCGCTCCGCGCCACGTCTACGCCAGCTTTCGGCCACTCAGTTGGCAGGTTGTAGGACGCTTGACGACCCATTGCTGCCCATCGACGCATACAAGACCCGCCGGACGGGCGACAACTATCACGACGTGCGGCTCTGGCCTATGCGTTCTTTCGCGGGGGACTGGAGTGGCGCCGATGTCGGTTAGATTGTTCGATGGAGCATGTCCGCCCCGCGGATGTGCCGGTCCCATTGCCCGACTCCGGCTGAACCCAACAGGATGGCCATGGCCTCGATCGAAACCGACTATCTCGTGATCGGCGCCGGTGCCATCGGCATGGCGTTCGTCGACACGCTGCTGACCGACACCGACTCGCAGATCGTCATGGTCGATCGTCACCACCGGCCCGGGGGCCATTGGAACGAGGCCTACCCCTTCGTGCGCCTGCACCAGCCTGCGGCCTACTACGGTGTCAACTCGCGCGAGCTTGGCCAGGGCGCGAAGGACTCCGTGGGCCTGAACGCGGGGATGTACGGCCTGTCCAGTGGTGCCGAGCTGCTCGCCTACTTCGATCAGGTCATGCAGCAACGCTTCCTGCCCTCGGGCCGCGTGCGTTTCCTGCCGATGAGTCAGGTCGTGGGCGCTTACGAAGTGGAGTCGCTGCTCACCGGTGCTCGCCAGCCGGTGAGGGTGCGCCGGAAGGTGGTCGATGGCACCCACTCACGCATGCAGGTGCCGGCGACCACGCCGCCCCGCTACGCGGTTGCACCCGGAGTCCGTTGCGTCCCGGTGAACGAACTCGCCAGGCTCGCCCGGCCGCAGGCCGGTTATGTCGTCGTGGGGGCCGGCAAGACGGGCATGGATGCCTGCATCTGGCTGCTGGAGCAGGGCGTGGACCCGGACCACATCCGCTGGGTCATGCCGCGCGACTCCTGGGTGCTGGACCGTGCCAACGTCCAGTCGGGTGACGAATTCTTCATGAATACCTGGGGCACCATGACCCGGCAGCTGGAGGCGGTAGTGGCGGCCGGGAACGTTCAGGACCTCATGTTGCGGCTGGAAGCCGCCGGCGAATGGATGCGCATCGACCCCCGCGTGACGCCCACCGTCTACCACGGTGCCATCCTCAGCAAGGCCGAGCTGGCCCAGTTGCGTCGCATCCACGGTGTCGTCAGGCTCGGCCACGTCAAGTCCATCGATGCCAGTCAGATTCATCTTGAGCAGGGCAGCATCCCTCTGCCGCAGGGCACGCTGGTGGTGGATTGCAGCGCGGCCGGCATCCCCAGCGTGGAGGCCGTACCCGTTTGGGCCGGCGACCGCATCACGCCGCAATGGCTGCGCTCCTTTGGCACCGTCCTTGGCGCATCGTTCATCGCGCATGTGGAGGCCACCGTGGGCGACGACGCGGAGAAGAATGCGCTGTGCACACCGATCATGCCGCCCACGTTGGCCACCGACTGGCTGCGCATGCTCGACGTGAGCATGAAGAACCAGCAGCGTTGGGCCCGGCACCCAGGGCTGAAGCAGTGGCTCGCCGAGTCGCGCCTGAATGCGCTGTTTCACTCCGCGGCTCGCATCCAGCCCGACCAAACCGAGAAGATCGCCGTGATGCAGCGCTACCGACAGGCCATCAAGCCGGCCGTCGCACGCTTGTCCGAGTTGATCGCGACCCTGGCCTGAGCGCGAGCACATGGCTGCCGCCGCTCTGTCGATGCAGACGCTGGACGTCAACGGACTGCGCATGCAGGTCGCGATGCAGGGCAGCGGCCCGCTGGTGCTGCTCTGCCACGGATTCCCTGAACTGTGGGTCTCCTGGCGGGCGCAACTCGACGCCCTGGCGGCGGCGGGTTATCGGGCGGTGGCGCCCGACATGCGCGGCTACGGCGGCACCTCCGCGCCCGACGACGCCACCGCGTACAGCCAGTTGCACCTGGTCGGCGATATGGTCGAGCTGGTGCGCGCGCTGAAGGAGACGCAGGCCGTTATCGTCGGCCACGACTGGGGCGCACCCGTGGCATGGAATGCGGCGTTGCTTCGACCCGATGTCATTCGCGCCGTCGTCGGCATGAGCGTGCCCTTTGCACCGCCGGGGCGCGTGGAAATGCTGTCGGCGCTGAGGCAGGCGGGCATCCACGACTTCTACCTGCAGTATTTCCAGACACCGGGGCTGGCCGAGGCCGAACTCGAGCGCGACGTGGGCGCATCGATACGCCGGATCCACTTTGGCGCGTCGGGTGAAGGGCAGGCCCTCCTCGGGCGGCCGGTGTTCGGTGCCCTCGAGCCTGGCAAGGGCTTTCTGGATCACCTCGTCGAGCCGCACAGCCTCCCGGACTGGTGGAGCCCGGCCGACATGGGCCACTACACCACCGAGTTCGCGCGCACGGGCTTTCGCGGCGGACTGAACTGGTATCGAAACATCAAGCGGTCGTGGGAGTTGTTGGCGCCGTGGCGCGGTCAGGTCATCCACCAGCCGTCGATGTTCATCGCCGGAGCCAGCGACGACGTGCTGAAGTTCCCGAGCTCGAAGCCGCAGATCGAGAACTTCAGCAAGACCCTGCCCGGCCTGCGCGGCTGCCACATCCTGGAGGGCGCCGGGCACTGGATCCAGCGCGAGCGGGCGCACGCCGTCAACTCACTTGTGATCGACTTCCTCAACGGACTGTGAAGGCCTGTCGCGCAACCGATCGACGTGCCTCAAACTGACCCGTAGTCGTGGGCGCTGCGAGCGTCGTGCCGCCGGTGCCATCACGGCGCACCCACAAGTCTGACTGGACTCGCGTGGATGTACGGCCGCTTCGAGCCGTGCGGCGACATGACCGCTTCTGGCCGTCAGGAGCCGGCGACGGACGACTCCTCTCGGTGGCATTGCCGCTTGGCGATCTGCGAAGGCGACGCGTTGCATGTCTGGCTGACGCCGCCCTGCCCTCGTCCAAGAATTCAAAATTCAGCTCGGGGCGAACAGTCGAGCATCCCACACCACAGGTTCCGGCGTGCCGGCCGCGATGCCTCTGAAATCGGGATGCCGTGGGTTGATGAGAACACTTCCTTCCCTGCGTGCCACGACCGAGGGCACAACCAGCACCGCCGTTCGCAGATCGCGAATCCATGCGTCACCAAAGGCTCGGGCCACGCGCAGATCCGCATGATCCCAACCAGCGGGCAGGCTGCTCTCGTCGTGTCGCTCGACGGCGACCGCCTCTGCAATAGCGATCTCGACTGCCACATGCGTGCGCGGCACCCGTCCGATGCCGGCATGGGCCAGGCATTCCAGCATCGCGCCCGCAAAGGAGCGGCTGGCGTAGATGACACCCAGGCCCGGTGAATTCCAACGACCACCGACAAGCGAGGCACCTACTGGGCTGAATGGGTCGAACCGACCGTCGGCAATGCACCACGCCTGCCAGGACCGCGTCTCGTGGCTGGTCGTTCCCTTCGATCTCGCCCTGACCGGATTGTTACGCCGCGACACCATGGAACAGCGACCAGAGCAGGTTCTCGACGCGGCGCGCACCGAGCTCAGTCAGGGCCACCTCGATCGGCCGCTTGCCGCCCAGCATGGCGTGGCCGGTGGACAGAAAGGCCCGCGCGTCGTCGACGTCGTCCCACACA
>JANOKY010000146.1:0-6177 GCA_031419635.1 Burkholderiales bacterium
CCTCCTCGAACGCGGCGAAGCAGTCGGCCGACAGCACCTCGGCCCACTTGTAGCTGTAGTAGCCGGCCGAGTAACCACCGGCAAAGATGTGCGAGAAGCTGTGCTGGAAGCGGTTGAACGGCGGCGGCATCAGCAGCGCGACTTCGCCGCGCACCTCGTCGAGCACCTGCTGCACGTGGTTCGCGGCGCCGGCTTCGGCATGGATGCGCATGTCGAACAGGCCGAACTCGACCTGGCGCAGCGTGCCCAGGCCGCTCTGGAAATTCTTCGCCGCCACCATTTTGTCGAACAGCGCCCGCGGCAGCGGCTGGCCGCTGTCGACTTGCGCGGTCAGGCGCTGCAGCACATCCCACTCCCAGCAGAAGTTCTCCATGAACTGGCTCGGCAACTCCACCGCGTCCCACTCGACGCCCGACAGGCCCGAGACGCCGAGGTCGTCGATGCGCGTGAGCATCAGGTGCAGGCCGTGGCCGAACTCGTGGAACAGGGTGATGACGTCGTCGTGCGTCAGCAGCGCCGGTTCGTTGCCGACCGGCGGGGCGAAGTTGCAGGTCAGCGTGGCCACCGGCGTTTGCAGGCGGCCGTCGGGCCGGGCCCAGCGCACGCGCACATCGTCCATCCAGGCGCCGGGCTGCTTGCCGGGGCGGGCGTAGGGGTCGAGGTAGAACTGGGCCAGCAAGGTGCCCGCGCCGTCCTCGGCGCCTGCCAGCTTCCGTTCGACGCGGTAAAAGCGCACGCTGTCGTGCCACACCGGCGCGGTGTCGCGGGTGATCGTGACCTCGAACACCGTCTGCACGATCTCAAACAGGCCAGCGAGCACGGCCGGCTCGGTGAAGTAGCGCTTGACCTCCTGGTCGCTGAAGGCGTAGCGCGCTTCCTTCAGTTTCTCGCTAGCGTAGGCGATGTCCCAGGCTTGCAGCTCGGGCAGGTTCAACTCAGAGGCGGCGTAGGTGCTGAGCTCAGCCAGATCGCGCTGGGCATAGGGTCGTGCGCGCGAGGCCAGGTCGCGCAGGAAGTCATGCACCTCGGTGGTCGAGGTGGCCATCTTCGGCACCAGCGAAACCTCGGCGTAGCTCGGATGGCCGAGCAGCATCGCGGCCTCCTGGCGCAACGCCAACAGCTCCTGCATCAGGGCGCTGTTGTCGCGTTCGCGCGGGCCGAATTCGCTGGCCCGCGTCACGTAGGCGGTGTACAGGGTTTCGCGCAGACGGCGGTTGCAGGCGTACTGCATCACCGGGCCGTACACCGGGTAGTGCAGGGTCAGCGTGTGGACATCGTTGCCCTCGGCTTGCGCTGCCTCGCGGGTGGCTTGCAGCACGTCGGCCGGAACGCCGTCGAGCTCGGCCGTGCTGGCCAGGTGGCTGAAACCGTCGGTGGCGTCGAGCACATGCTCGCGGTACTGCTGTTCGAGTTCGGCGGCGCGCTCCTGGATTGCGGCGAAGCGCGCTTTTGCATCGCCCAGCAGCTCGGCACCCGAGAGCACGAAGTCGCGCAGCGCATTGGACAGGGCCTTGCGCCGCGGCGCGGCCAGGCGGGCCGCGGCCGGGCTGGCGGCGATGGCCTTGTACTTGGCGTACAGCCGCTCGTCGGCCCCGAGGCGGGTGTGGAACTCGGTCACCTTGGGCAGGTTGTCGTTGTAGGCCGCGCGCAGCTCGGGCGTGTCGGCCACGGCGTTCAGGTGCGAGACGGCGCCCCAGGCGCGGCCCAGGCGTTCGGTGGCCACGTCGAGCACGGCCGACATGGCTTGGTAATCGGCCGCCACCTCGGGGCCGACGGCGCGTTCCAGCGCCACGTTGGCCTCGGCCAGCAGCCACTCGACCGCGGGTGTGACATGGGCCGGGCGGATGGCGTCGAAGGCCGGCAGGCCTTCGCTTTGCAGCAGGGGGTTATTCATGGACTCTTGGTTTCAGGCAGCAACGCTTCGTTCCGCAGCTTGCAGGGTGTTGGTCAGCAGCATGGCAATCGTCATCGGGCCGACACCGCCGGGCACCGGCGAGATCCAGCCCGCGACTTCGGATACGGCGGCGAAATCGACATCGCCGCAGAGTTTGCCGGTGTCGTCGCGGTTGATGCCGACGTCGATGACGATCGCGCCGGGCTTGACCATCGCCGCGGTCAGCGTGTGGCGCCGGCCCACTGCGGCGACGACGATGTCGGCCTGCCGCGTGTGCCGCGCCAGATCCGGCGTGGCGCTGTGGCAGACCGTCACGGTGGCATGCGCCTGCAACAGCAGCAGGGCCATTGGCTTGCCGACGGTGTTGCTGCGGCCGATGACCACGGCGTGTTTGCCGCGCAGCGAAACACCGGTCGATTCGATCAGCTTCATGCAGCCCGCAGGCGTCGCCGGCCGCAATCCGGCAATGCCGGTCATCAGCTCACCGGCACTGGCCACCGAGAAGCCGTCGACATCCTTGGCCGGGGCGATGGCTTCGATCACGCGGTGCGCGTCGAGGTGTTTGGGCAGCGGCATCTGCACCAGGATGCCGTGAATCGCCGGGTCGGCGTTGAGCGCGGCGATGCGCGCCAGCAGCTCGGCTTCGCTCATCGCCGCGTCATAGCGTTCGAGCACTGAATGCAGGCCGTTCTCGACACAGGCCTTGACCTTGTTGCGCACATAGACCGCGCTGGCCGGATCCTCACCGACCAGGATTACCGCCAGGCCGGGTTTGATGCCGCGCGCAGCGAGCGCGGCGGCGCGCTCGGCGACCTGCGAGCGAATCTTTTGCGACAGCGCGGTGCCGTCGATGATGTGTGCAGTCATGTTCCGTGAACGAAAAAAAGGCCGCGACGAAGCGGCCCCGTTCGCTGCTTCGTGTTCAGGCTCTCGCCGTTTGCGCGCCGAGCGCGATCTTGAGCAAATCGGCGACGGTGTTGGCGTTCAACTTTTCCATGATGTTGGCGCGGTGCGCCTCGACCGTCTTGATGCTGATGCCCAGGTCGTCGGCGATCTGCTTGTTCAGCCGGCCGGCGACGATGCGCTCGAGAACCTGAGCTTCTCTGGTCGTCAGACGAGAAAGCAATGCATCCCTGCTGGCCTGTTCCTGATGCTGGCTGAAGGCGCTGCGGGCGGTGTCGAGCATGCGCTCGACCAGCCCGAGCAACTCTTCTTCCTTGAACGGCTTTTCGATGAAATCCATCGCGCCTTTCTTCATCGTCGTCACCGCCATCGGCACGTCGCCGTGGCCGGTGATGAAGACAATCGGCAGCGGGCTCTTGCGCTCGACCAGGCGGTCTTGCAATTCCAGCCCGCTCATGCCTTCCATGCGGATGTCGGCGATCAGGCAGGCCACTTCGCGTGGGTCGAAGCGCGACAGGAAGGACTCCGACGAATCGAAGCATTTGACGCGGTAGTCCTTGCCTTCGAGCAGCCACTGCAGCGAGTCGCGCACGGCCTCGTCGTCGTCGACCACGTAGACGGTGCCCTTCTTCGGAATCAAGCTCATGTGAGGTTGGCCTTGGCGGTTGCGCGCGTGGCTGCTGGCAGGGTGGGCGCGGGGGTGGCGGCAGTTGAGCCGAAGAGGCCGGTGGGCTCGGCGCGGGCCGACACGTCAACCGGCAGCGTGAAGGCAAATCGGCAGCCCACAACGGCGTCGCCATTGTAGAGGTTTGTGGCGCGCATTCGGCCGCGGTGCGACTCGACGATCGAGCGGCACAGCGCCAGGCCAATGCCCAGCCCTTCGACCTTGGTCGAGAAGAAAGCCTCGTAAAGCCGCGCCAGCACGTCTTCGCGCACGCCGGGGCCGCGGTCGGTGACGCTGAACTCGATCACGCCGCCCTCTTCGGCGGTGTGTCGCGGCACCACGCGCAGCTCGATGTGGCGCCGCGTGGCGGGCAATTGCGCGGTGTCGATCGCCTCAGCGGCGTTCTTCAGCAGGTTGAGCACCACCTGCTCGATCAGGATCGGGTCGCAGTGCAGCGCGGGCAGGCGCTGCGCGACGTAGGTGGTGAGCGAGACGTTGCGCCGACGCAGCTCGATGCCGGCCAGCTCGACCGCGTCGTCGATGATCACCCGCGCCTGGGCCGGCTGGCGCTGCGGCTCGCTGCGTTTCACGAAGGCGCGGATGCGGTGGATGATCTGGCCCGCGCGCTCGGCTTGGCGCGCGGTCTTCAGCAGCGTCGCGACCAGGTCGTCCTTGACGATCGAGTCGGCGCGCACGCGCGAGACCATGCCGTTGCAATAGTTGGTGATCGCCGTCAGCGGCTGGTTGAGTTCATGCGCCACGGAACTCGCCATCTCGCCCATCGTCACCAGCCGGCTGGTCACCTGCGCCTTCTCGGCCTGCTGCGCGGCCTGCTCTTCGATGCGCCGGCGCGAAGTGATGTCGGTGGCGATCAGCATCTGCGCCAGCCGGCCATCGGTCCATTGCAGGTAGCGCGAGCGCACGTCGAACCATTTCTTCAGGGTGTCGACATAGACCTCGCGCGGGTCGGCGCCGATGGCGGTGAGCGACTCGGTGGGCAGGCCCGACAGGCTGTCGACGTCGTCGCCGTCGTCGTCGCCCGAGGGCAGGTAAGTTGAGGCCAGGCTGCTGCTGGCCAGTTGCGCGTGGCCTTTGGGGTCGGCGCCAAACCACAGCCGGTACGAGCGATTGGCGAACAGCAACTCGCTCTGCTGCACCGACAGCACCGAGACCGCAGCGTCCAGGCCCTCGAGCACGGTGGTGAAACGCTCGTGCGAGGCCGAGAGCTGGTCGCGGATGCGCTTGGCCTCGGTGATGTTGGTCATCGAGGTCATCCAGCCGGTCTGCAGGCCGCGGGCGTCGATCAGTGGCGAGACGTACATCCGCGAGTCGAACACCGCGCCGTCCTTGCGCATGACTTTGACTTCGATGCCGCCAGCCGGGCTGCGGCCCTGCAGCTCCTGCTGCAGCAGGCGCATGTTCTCGTCGATGCGGTCGCTGGGCCAATGCGGGAGCGGCGGCAATTGGCCGACCAGCTCGGCCTCGTTGAAGCCGGTCATGGCGCAGAAGGCCGGGTTGACGTAGGTGATGCGGCCGTCGGCGTCCATCGCGCGCATGCCGGTCAGCATCGAGTTCTCCATCGCCCGGCGGAAATTGGTTTCCTGCACCAGGGTGCTCTGCATCTGGCTGCGCCGGCGCATGTGGCGCCAGGTGCCCAGCAGCATCCACACCGTCAGCACCGACAGCGCCACGACCATCCAGAACAGGGTGTTGCCGACCAGGCCGACGGAGGTGCGCCAGCCCTGGCCGCGCAGCACCAGACCGTTGGCCGCAGGGGCCAGCGGCAGGTCGTAAATGATGGTCGGCCGGCTGGCGGGCTGGCCTGGCATCTGCAGCACGCTGCCGGCCAGTTCCTGGCCCTCGAGGTCGAGCACGGCCACAGTGTGGCGGCGCGTCACCTCGGGTGGCACCGAGGCGCGCAGCAGGGCATCGATGGCGTACTCGGCGATGACCACGCCGCCAAAGCTGCCGCGCTCGAGCAGCGGTACCTGCAACTGGAACACCGGCGAGCCGCTGGCATTGCGAAAGGCCTTGGAAAACAGCGGCCGGCGGGTGTCGCGCGCCGCGACGAAGGCGCGTTCGGGTTCGCTGGTTTCGCCGGCCAGCGGCAGCGCCGGCTGCATCGTGTCGCCACTCGGGTTGGCTTCGGGGTGGAATACCGCCACCGCGTGGCTGCCGCGCAGGCCGCGGTTGGCCCCGACCCACGACAGGTGGGTCAGGGCGGGGCGCTCGCGGGCGAAGGCGGCGGCCTGGGCATCGAAGGAGTTGCCGTCGACCTCGTGGCCGACGATCTGGCGCGCCAAGCGCACCACCTGTTCCTGGTCGTCGAGCAGGCGCAGGCGGATCTGCTGTTGCGCGATTTCGGTGTCGCGCTGCACCGTGGCAGTCTCACGCTCGATTTCCTCGTTGCGCAGGTACCAGAAGGCCGCAATGATCGCGGCCAGGAACAACAGCACCGAGACCAGCGGGGCGATCGTGGCGAAGCGGTCCTGCCGGGTCGGCGATTGGCGCCGCCACCAGCCGCCGAAGAGTCGCTGGCGGCGCGTGAAGGTCGGCAGTTCGCTGTCGCGGGACAGGTCGGGGCGCGCGGGCATGGGTGCGATTATCGAGGGGCGGCGCTCGGCTGGTTTTCTACCGGCATCCACATTATGAAATTTATAGTCACTATTTGAAATTCACCACGGCTTATGCGACACTCGCGCCGGCCCGCGCAGGG
>JANOKY010000147.1:0-1850 GCA_031419635.1 Burkholderiales bacterium
CTTTGCACCTGGCGCCCCGGCGTGGCGGCCACGCCGTTGATGGTCTTGGCCAGCAACTGCAGGTAGCGCGGGGTGTCGATCAGCCCGGCGCGCAGCAGCAGCAGGTCGTCGTAGTACGAAGTGAAGCCCTCGAAGAACCACAGCAGCTCGGTGTGGTTCTCGCGCGCGTAGTCGATGCGCGTCAGCTCGCGCGGCTTCAGGCGCTTGACGTTCCAGGTGTGGAAGTACTCGTGCGAGATCAACCCGAGCAGGGTGTTGTAGCCCTCGCTGGCCAGCGCCTGGCCGCTGCGCGGCAGATCGCGCCGCGCAGCGATCAAGGCCGTGCTGGCGCGGTGCTCGAGGCCGCCATGGCCATCGTCGACGGCATTGAGCATGAACAGGTAGCGGCCAAACGGCGGCTTGGCTTTGCGCTGGCCGTGCCAGAAGGCGATCTGCGTTTCGCAGATGCGGCGCGTGTCGTCGAGCAGGCGCTGGCCGTCGAATCCCGGCCAGGCATTGGCGACGACGACATCGTGCGCCACACCGGCCGCGTCGAAGTGGCCGCGCCAAAAGCGGCCGAGCTCGAACGGGTGGTCGACGAGTTCGTCGTAGTCGGCGGCGACGTAAGCGTTGCGGCCATCGGCGGGCATCGCGGTGGCGACCTGCCAGCCGGGCGGCAGCTTGCTTAGCGTGATGCGGTGCGGCTCGCTTTCGCGGCCCTCGACGCGCAGGCACAGGCTGGTGCCGTTGAAGAAGCCACGCGCGCTGTCGACAAACGCACTGCGCACGGAAGTGTCGAAGGCGTAGACGAGGTACGTCAAGGTCAGCGCGGCGCGGCCGCTGCACGCCGCCTGCCAGGTGGTCTTGTCGAGCTGCTGCAGGGGCACAGCGCGGCGGCCCTGCCGCGCTTCGAGATTTGACAGGTGGCGGCCGAACTCGCGCAGCATGTAGCTGCCGGGGATCCACACCGGCAGGCTGACTCGCTGCGTGGCCGCGGGCTGCGCCACGGTCAGCGTGACGCGGTAGTGGTGAGCATGCAGGTCATGCAGCTCGATGCGGTAGTGGATCATCGACCAGGTGCAAATGGCGTCGGCGCGGATTGTCGCTGTTGATCGCTAGACTGCCGCCCTCACTCTCGGGAGCCCGAATGCGCCGCCGCGAAATCCTTGCCGCCACCGTTGGCCTGTCATTGACCGGCGCCTGGGCCCAGCAGCCCAAGCCGATCCGCTTGGTCGTGCCCTACCCGCCCGGCGGGCCTCTGGACATCGCCGCGCGGGCGCTGGCCGAGAAGGTCAAGGACAGCCTCGGTGTGGTGGTGGTCGAGAACCGCCCCGGGGCCGGCGGCAACGTCGGCGCCGATGCGGTGGCCAAGGCCGCGCCCGACGGCGGCACGATCGTGATGGGCGCCGTGGCGACCCACGCCATCAACCCCTGGCTGTACAGCAAGATGCCCTACGACGCGCTGCGCGACTTCACGCCGATCACGCTGGTGGCGCAGGTGCCCAACGTGCTGGTGATGAACGCCGAAGCGGCGCAGCGGCTGGGCATTGCGTCGCTGCGCGAGCTGGTGGCCTATGCGAAAGCGAACCCCGGCAAGCTGAACTACGGCTCGGGCGGCAACGGCAGCGCGGGCCACCTGGCCGGCGAGATGTTCAAGACCCAGGCGCGGCTGTTCAAGGTCCACATCCCCTACGCCGGCGGGCCACCCGCGCAGTTGGGGCTGCTGTCGGGCCAGGTCGATCTGAACTTCGACAACCTGGCTGCGGCCTCGGCCAACATCAAGAGCGGCAAGCTGCGTGCCTTGGCTGTCACCACCGCCAAGCGTTCGAGCGCGATGCCCGAGGTGCCGACGATCGCCGAAAGCGGGCGCG
>JANOKY010000148.1:0-9030 GCA_031419635.1 Burkholderiales bacterium
GTGACGCATTTGGACTCCTTATGGTTTCCAGTGGATGGAAGCCACGCTGCGGCGTCATCGTGCAGGTGTGGCAAGGGAAAAGCCCGCGATTGTAGCAGCGGGGTGGACTTGGGCCGCACCCGCATTAGCGCCGAGCCGCCAAGCGCAGCCAGGTCTCGACCACCGAATCGGGGTTCAGCGAGATCGAGACAATGCCCTCCTGGGCCAGCCAGTCGGCGAAATCCGGGTAGTCGCTCGGCCCCTGGCCGCAGATGCCGACATACTTGCCGGTGGCGCGGCAGGCGGCGATGGCGCGCGAGATCATGGCTTTGACGGCCGGGTCGCGTTCGTCGAAGTCACCGGCCAGTTGTTCCAGGCCCGAGTCGCGGTCCAGTCCCAGCGTCAACTGGGTCAGGTCGTTCGAGCCGATCGACATGCCGTCGAAATGCTCGAGGAACTGTTCGGCCAGGATCGCGTTGCTCGGCACCTCGCACATCATGATCAGGCGCAGGCCGTTGACGCCGCGGCCCAGGCCGCGTTCGGCCAGCATCGCCACCACCCGCTCGGCCTGGCGCACCGTGCGCACGAAGGGCACCATGACTTCGACATTGGTCAAGCCCATGTCGTTGCGCACGCGCTTCAAGGCTTCGCACTCCATGCCGAAGGCATCGGCGAACTCGCCGCTGATGTAGCGGCTGGCGCCGCGGAATCCGAGCATCGGGTTTTCTTCATCGGGCTCGTAGCGCGCGCCGCCGATCAGCTTGCGGTACTCGTTGCTCTTGAAATCCGACAGCCGCACGATCACCGGCTTGGGCCAGAAGGCCGCGGCGATGGTGGCCACGCCCTCGGCGATCTTGTCGACGTAGAAGGCGCGCGGGCTGGCGTGGCCGCGGGCGACCGACTCGACCGCCTTCTTCAGCCCCGGGTCGACATTCGGGTAGTCGAGGATCGCCTTCGGGTGCACACCGATGTTGTTGTTGATGATGAATTCGAGCCGCGCCAGACCCACGCCGGCATTGGGAATCTGCGCGAACTCGAAGGCCAGCGAGGGGTTGCCGACGTTCATCGTGATCTTGATCGGGCAGTACGGCATCTCGCCGCGCTGCACTTCGCTGATCTCGGTTTCCAAGAGGCCGTCATAGATGAAGCCGGTGTCGCCCTCGGAGCAAACCACCGTCACCAACGCGCCTTCGTGCAGCTTGCTGGTAGCGTCGCCGCAGCCCACCACCGCCGGGATGCCGAGTTCACGGGCAATGATCGCCGCGTGGCAGGTGCGCCCGCCACGGTTGGTGACGATGGCACCGGCGCGCTTCATCACCGGCTCCCAGTTCGGGTCGGTCATGTCGGTGACCAGGATGTCGCCGGGCTGCACGCGTTCCATCTCGGCGATCGACGACACCACCCGCACCGGGCCGGTACCGATCTTCTGGCCGATGGCGCGGCCTTCGGCCAGCACGGCGCTGTGGCCCTTCAACTTGTAGCGGTGCTCGACCTGTCCTGCCGCCTGGCTCTTCACTGTTTCTGGCCGGGCTTGCAGGATGTAGAGCTTGCCGTCGTTGCCGTCGCGGCCCCATTCGATGTCCATCGGACGGCCGTAATGCTCTTCGATGATCAGCGCGTACTTGGCCAACTCGGTGACGTCGGCATCGGTCAGCGAATAGCGGTTGCGCAATTCGGGCGGGTTATCCACCGTCTTCACCAGCTTGCCGCCCGCGGCCTTTTCGGCGGCGGTGGTGATCTCCATGCGGATCAGCTTGGAGCCCAGCGTGCGCCGGATCACCGCCAGCTTGCCAGCCTTGAGCGCGGGCTTGTGGACATAGAACTCGTCGGGGTTGACGGCGCCCTGCACCACCGTCTCGCCCAGGCCGTAGCTCGACGTGATGAAGACCACGTCCTTGAACCCGCTCTCGGTGTCGATGGTGAACACCACACCGGCCGAACCGACGTCCGAGCGCACCATGCGCTGCACGCCGACCGACAGCGCCACGTCGGCATGGGCAAAGCCCTTGTGCGCGCGGTAACTGATCGCCCGGTCGTTGTACAGCGACGCGAACACCTCGTGCATGTGCTGCAGCACTTCGTCGATGCCGTGGACGTTGAGGAAGGTCTCCTGCTGCCCGGCGAACGAGGCGTCGGGCAGGTCCTCGACGGTCGCTGACGACCGCACCGCCAGGGTCGCCGCCGCGTCACCCGCCACCAGGGCTTCGAAGGCCGAGCGCACAGCGGCTTCCAGGTCGGCCGGCAGCGGCGTGTCAATGATCCACTGGCGGATCTGCGCGCCGGCCTCGGCCAGCGCACGCACGTCGTCGGTGTTGAGCTGGGCCAGGCGCTCTTCGATCCGCGCGGCCAGGCCCTGGTGGGCCAGGAAGCGGCGGAAGGCGCGGGCGGTGGTGGCAAAACCGCCCGGCACGCGCACCCCGGCGGCGGCCAATTGGCTGATCATTTCGCCGAGGCTGGCGTTCTTGCCGCCAACCGCCTCGACGTCGGTCATCCTCAATTGTTCAAACGGTGCGACCAGGGCGGTCGCCAGATTGGCATGGGACATGGGAAAGCTCCGTGATGATGGGAAATCGGTGCTTTCGCAGGCGCGGCGCGCGCTCGGACTTCTGCCCACGCAAAGCGGGGATCGTGGCAGCAGAAGGAGCGCATGTCAGCCGGGCCGAACGAAGAATTTGCAGCCGATTCTACGGGCCGGCCCGCGCCTATGATGGCGCCCTCCTGACCGCGAGCGCCGCATGCCCAACCGCACTGTCTTCTTCGTCTCCGACGGCACCGGCATCACCGCCGAAACCTTCGGCAATTCGATCCTGGCCCAGTTCGGCGCCAAGCCGCGGCATGTGCGCCGGCCCTTCATCGACAGTGTGGAGAAGGCGCTGCCGGTGGTGGCCGAGATCAACCACACCGCCGAGCAGGAAGGCCGGCGGCCGATCGTCTTCGTCACCCTGGTCAACGACGACGTGCGGCACGTCCTGACCAGTGCCGACTGCAAGGGCCTGGTGCTGGACATGTTCCGCAGCTTTGTCGAGCCGCTCGAAGCCGAGTTCGGCATCAAGAGCAACCACCGCATCGGCCGCTTTTCCGACGCTGCCCAGAGCAGCGAGTACGACGACCGCATCGAGGCCATCAACTTCTCGCTGGCGCACGACGACGGCCAGAGTGCGAAGAACCTGGCCAGCGCCGACGTGATCCTGGTGGGGGTCAGCCGCAGCGGCAAGACCCCGACCTCGCTGTACCTGGCGATGCAGCACGGCATCAAGGCCGCCAACTACCCGCTGATCCCCGAGGACTTCGAGCGCGGCCACCTGCCCTCGTCGCTGGCACCCTACAAAAAGAAATGCTTTGGGCTGACCATCGACGCGGATCGGTTGGTACGGATCCGCCATGAGCGCCGGCCCGGCAGCAAGTACGCGTCACTGGAGAACTGCCGCTACGAAGTCGGTGAAGCCGAACGGATGATGAAGCGCGACGGCATCGCCTGGCTCAGCTCGACGCACAAGTCGATCGAAGAAATTGCCACCACCATCCTGCGCGACATCCGGCCTGATCGCCTGATTTATTGATTCTCAGGCCGTGAAGGACCGCTCCCGAGCAGCCTGAGCTCGGGGGGCGCGAGGGAAGCGAGCTTGGGCCCGTCATTTCATCGCCGCGTCGCCGGCCCGGCGACGTAAAAGCCGCGCGCTTCGCGGTTGTAGGCGATGCGGTGGCCGTTGTCGCAGGCCGCGCACCACCACACCGCCAGCATGCCGTCGGGCTCCTGCGACAGCGCCGCGAAAGCGCTGCCGGGGTCGGGCACTTCGACCAGGAAGCGCATGCGCGGTCGCTCGCCGGGCCGGTCGATGATCGCGACAAACAGCCCCTGTTCGCCATTGCAGCGGCGGTAGGCGCCGACGAACGCCGTCTGCAACTTGCCGCTGCCGTCGAACGAGGCTTCGAGCGCGAACGCCCCGCCTTCGAGCGGGCTGCCGCCGGCCGGGCCCAGAAACTCCTCGCCGAACAGCTCGCGGCTGAAGGCTTCGGCCGCACACCAGGCCGGTTCGAGCCGCTTGATCGGCATGCCGCGCACGACGGTGGCACGCGGCGTGAGCGCGGCGCGTTGCCACCAGGGGTCGCGCGCCGGCTCGGGCCGCACACTCAGCAGCGGCACTGGGCCGGCGGGTGTCGCCGCTTGTGCCAGCGCTGCGGCGCTGGCGAACACGCCGCTCAGCAGGACGGTGATGGCAAAGCGGTTCATCGCCTGGCGGCCCTGCGTCGCGTCACGTACAAGCAGATCGCCGCCGCTGCCGCGACGTTCAACGACTCTTCGCCGCCGGGCTGCGGAATGCGAAGCGTCTGCGCGCAACGCGCCAGCAGGACCGCGGCGACGCCCTGCCCTTCGTGGCCGAAGAGCCAGGCGCAGGGAAACGGCAGCACGGCGTCGTCGAGCGCGCGCTCGGCGTGCGAGCTGCCGGCCAACAGCGGCACGCGCAATCCATCGAGATCGCGCTCGGCCAGGCCCTCGACCAGGTCGAGCGTGAAATGCGCGCCCATGCCCGCACGCAAGACCTTGGGCGACCACAGCGCCGCACTGCCTTCGAGCGCCAGCACCTGGGTGAAGCCCAAGGCCGCAGCGCTGCGCAGGATGCTGCCGACGTTGCCGGCGTCCTGCACGCGGTCGAGCACCACGCTGGCCGCATCAGGCATGACAGCCGGCGTCGCCGGCACGTCGATGACGAAACCGATGCCCGTCGGCGAATCGAGCGCGCTGACTCCAGCGAACAGCGTATCGGAGACGATGGCCACGCGCGGCGCCCATTGCGCCAGTTCGCGCAGTGCCGGCTGCTGCCACGCGGCCTCGCTGACCAAGGCCTGTGCCGCCGCGCGGCCGCGCGCGCGCAGCGCCAGACACAAGTGCTCGCCTTCGAGCCACACGGCGCCCTGCTTGCGATAAGCGCCCGGTCTGCGCGCGAGTTTGCGCAAGCGCAGCAGCAGCGGGTTGTCGCGCGAAGCGACCGCGATGGCGGCCGTCACCGCGCGCCCTCGATCACCGCGCGCACCGGCGCGAAGCTGCGCCGGTGCTCGGCGCAGGCGCCATGCTCGCGCAAGGCCGCCAAGTGCTCCGGCGTCGGGTAGCCCTTGTGGGTGGCAAAGCCGTAGGCCGGGTATTGCTCGTGCAAAGCCGCCAGCAAAGCGTCGCGGTGCACCTTGGCGACGATCGAGGCGGCCGAGATCGCCGCCACCTTGCTGTCGCCCTTGACAATGGCCTGGGCCGGCGTGTTCAGCAGCGGCAGGCGGTTGCCATCGACCAACACCAGGGCGGGTGGCAGGCGCAGCCCATCCACCGCGCGACGCATCGCCAGCAGCGTGGCCTGCAGGATGTTCAAGCGGTCGATCTCGTCGACGCTGGCCAGGCCCAGGCTGCAGCACAGCGCCCTGCCGCGCACTTCCAGGGCCAGGCGTTCGCGCGTCACCGGGCCGAGGGTCTTGGAGTCGCGCAGGCCCTTGATCGGCTGTAGATCGTCGAGGATCACCGCCGCCGCCACCACCGGCCCGGCCAGCGGGCCGCGGCCGGCCTCGTCGACGCCGGCGATCAGGCCGCGGCAGGCCCAGGCCAGCCCGAGCGGCTCAGGCCTGGAGGATTTGCGCGATCGCATCGGTGGCCGTGCGCGCGGTGTCGCGCCGCAGCAGGTGGTGCAGTGCGGTAAAGCGCAGTGCCAGCGCCTCGGCCTTGGCGGGGGCGTCGAGCCAGGCCAGCACATCGCTCGCCAGCGTGTCCGGGTCGGCGTCGCCCTGGAGGCGCTCGGGCACGACGAAGTCTTCGCAAAGGATGTTGGGCAGGCCGACCCAGGCTTGGTACTGCATGCGCCGCATCATCTGCCAACTCAGCGCGTTCATGCGGTAGGCAATCACCATCGGCCGCTTGAACAGCGCCGCTTCGAGCGTGGCGGTACCGCTGGCGATGAGGGTCACGTCGCAGGCCGCCAGCGCCTCGTGCGAGCGGCCGTCGAGCAATGTGATGGGTGTGGCGCCCGCATGCTGCGCCAGCAGCGGCTCGACCATCGCCCGCAGCCCCGGCGCCAGCGGCAGCACGAAGCGCAGCGCCGGTCGCTGCCGATGCAGCCGCGCGGCGGCCTGCAGGAACAGCGGCGCGATGTACGCAATCTCGGAGCGGCGGCTGCCCGGCAGCAGCGCCACCACGCGGTCGCCCGCGGCCAGCCCGAGCGCCTGGCGCGCCGCAGCGCACGGTGGTTCGAGCGGGATCGCATCGGCCAAGGGGTGGCCGACATAGGTGGCCGCGATGCCGTGCTGCGCCAACAGCGCCGGCTCGAACGGGAACAGGCACAGCACATGGTCGACGCTTTTGGCGATCTTCTTCACCCGCTCGCCGCGCCAGGCCCAGATCGACGGGCAGATGAAGTGGATCGCCTTGGTGCCCGCGGCCTTGAGTCGCGCTTCGAGCTCGAGGTTGAAGTCGGGCGCATCGACACCGATGAAGGCGTCGGGCTTCTCGTCGAGCAGGCGCATCGCCAACTCACGGCGGATGCCGACCAGTTCGCGGTAATGGCGCAGCACCTCGACATAGCCGCGCACCGCCAGCTTGTCGCTCGGCCACCAGGCATCGAAGCCTTGCGCCGCCATATGCGGGCCGCCGATGCCGGCCGCGGCCAGGCCGGGCCAGCGTACTTTCAATCCCCTCAGCAGCAGGCCAGCGAGCAGGTCACCCGAGGCCTCGCCGGCCACCATCGCCAGCCGCATGCGTTACCTGGCGATGCCGCGGGTCGAGGCCGCGAGGAAGGCGAGCATCGCCTGCACATCGATGTCGCCCTCGGCCAAGGCCCCGCGCAGGGCGTGGATCGCCTCGGTGGCCTGCTCCAGTGTGAGCCCGTCGCGGTAGATCAGGCGGTGCATCTGCTTGACCTGGGCGATGCGCTCGGGCGAGAAGCCGCGTCGGCGCAGGCCTTCGACGTTGAAGCCGCGTACCGTCAAGGGGTTGCCGACGGCCATCATGAACGGCGGCACATCCTGCGCCACATGGCTTTGGAATCCGGTCATCGCATGCGCACCGATGTGGCAGAACTGGTGCACCCCCGTCAAGCCGCCGACGATGACCCAGTCGCCGATGTGCACATGGCCGGCCAGCGTGGCGTTGTTGGCCAGGATGGTGTGGTGGCCCAACTGCACGTCATGCGCGATGTGCACGTAGGCCATGATCCAGTTGTCGTCGCCGATGCGCGTGACGCCGCCGTCCTGCACCGTGCCGCGGTTGAAGGTGCAGAATTCGCGGATGGTGTTGCGCTCGCCGATCACCAGCTCGGTCGGCTCGCCGCGGTACTTCATGTCCTGCGGTGCGCCGCCCAGGCTGGCGTGGGGGTAGATGCGGTTGTCGCGGCCGATCGTCGCCGGGCCCTCGATCACGGCATGGGCACCGATCGTCGTGCCCTCACCGACCTTGACGCCGGCGCCGATGACGGCATACGGGCCGACCGCCACCGACGCCGCCAGTTCGGCAGCCGGATCGATGATTGCCGTGGCGTGGATCACTCTCATGACCTCAGGCCAGCGCCGGGCCGCTCCCAAGCGGCCTGAGCCCCCCTCGGGGGGCGCGAGCGCAGCGAGCCAGGGGCTGTCATCTGATCTTGCGCATCGTGCACATCAGCTCGGCTTCGACGGCGGTCTCGCCATCGACGCTGGCGCGCGTCTTGTACTTGTAGATGCCGGACTTGACGCGCTCGATCGTGGCTTCGAGGATCAACTGGTCGCCGGGCTCGACCGGGCGCTTGAAGCGCGCGCCGTCGATGCCGACGAAATAGACCACCGAGTCGTCGGCGGACTCGGTGCCCATGCTCTCGAACGACAGCAGCGCGGCAGCCTGCGCCAGGGCTTCGAGCATCAGTACACCGGGCATCACCGGCCGCGCCGGGAAGTGGCCGACGAAATATGGCTCGTTGATGGTCACGTTCTTCAGCGCCTTGATGCGCACGCCGCGCTCGATCTCCAACACCCGGTCGACCAGCAGGATCGGGTAGCGGTGCGGGAGCTTCTGCAGGATCTTGTGGATGTCGAGCACGGGCAGGGTCATGGTGATTTTTTCTCCAGCGCGCGCAAGCGGTCGCGCAGGGCATGCAACTGGCGCAACGTGGCCGCGCTTTTCTCCCAGGCGGCATTGTCGTCGAACGGGTAGACGCCGCTGTACTGGCCGGCCTGGCGGATCGAGCGCGTGATCGTCGTCGCAGCCGAGATGTGCACATGGTCGGCCAGCTCGAGGTGGCCGAGCACGATGGCGCCGCCGCCCAGGGTGCAATGCGCGCCGATCCGGGTGCTGCCGGCGATGCCCACACAACCGGCCATCGCCGTGTGCGCACCGACGCGCACGTTGTGGCCGATCTGCACCAGGTTGTCGAGCTTGACGCCGTCTTCGATCACGGTGTCGTCGAGCGCGCCGCGGTCGATGCAGGTGTTGGCGCCGATCTCCACGTCGTTGCCGATGCGCACCCCGCCGAGCTGCTCGATCTTTTCCCAGCCGCCGTCATGGGGGGCAAAGCCGAAGCCATCGGCGCCGATCACCGCGCCCGGGTGGACGATGCAGCGCTCACCGATGTGGCAGCCGTCGGCCACCACCACCCGCGCACCGATGCGCGTGCCCGCGCCGATGCTCGCTCCCGGGCCGATGCTGGCCAGCGGGCCGATGCGGGCGCTGGCATCGACCACGGCGCTGGCGTCGACCACCGCACTGGGGTGGATGCCGGGCCCGGCGCTGGGTCGGATGTGCGCGACCCACCATTGCGACAGCCGCGCGTAGTACAGGTACGGGTCGGGCGTGATGAGGGCCGCGCCGCGGGCGGCAGCCGCTTCGCGCAGGGCCGGGGCGACGATGACGCAGCCGGCCCGCGTGGTCGCAAGCTGGGCGCGGTAGCGCGGGTTGGCGAGAAAGCCGATGGCGGTCGGCGTGGCGGCTTCGAGCGTGGCGATGTGCTCGATCGGCAACTTGGCATCGCCGACGCACTCGCCGCCGAGGCGGGCCACGATGTCGGCGATGGTGATGCGCATCGCCGCGCTTTCAACAGGCTGGATTGG
>JANOKY010000149.1:0-2319 GCA_031419635.1 Burkholderiales bacterium
CCATCGATGACGTCGCCGGCCTTCGGTTGCGCGGGCATGTCAGTGGCGCCCGGCCGCTCCGAAGCCACGGAACGCCCCCTTGGGGGGGCGCGAGCAAAGCGAGCTTGGGGGCTTCATTTCACACCCCGCGCTCGAGGCGCAGCGCGAGCCGCTCGGGCAGTCCGACCGCGCGCACCTTGGCCGCTGCGGCGACCACGTCGTAGGCGACGCGAAACCACGTCATGCGCGCGCGCGCCAGGTCCACGAGCGCGTAGCAGGCATCATGGTTGCCGTCGCGAGGCTGGCCGACCGAGCCGGCAATCGCCAGCCAGCGGCGATGGCGCGGAATCGGCACGGGCACGCCGGGCACGGGTTGAAAGGTCTGCGCGCGCCCGCCCGCGCCCAGGAAGTACAGCACCGGCTCGTGCACATGGCCGCTGAAGACGTAGGTCGCGTCGGTGGCCCGCAGGCTGGCGGTCGCCTCGGCGGCGTTGGTCACGTAGTCCCAGCGCTCGGGCGCGGCCGCCCCTGCATGCACGAACAGCACGTCGCCCTCGCGAACCGTGAGCGGCAGGCGGTCGAGGAAGTCGCGCAGCGGGGCCGCCAGCTGCGCGCGCGTCCAGTCCACCGCCGCCTGGGCGCTGCCGACCATCGAGTGCGCGTGCCGGCCCAGAACGGCCGCGTCGTGGTTGCCGAGCACGACGACCGCGCCTTGCGCCGCATGCTCGCGCGCCTGCTCGACCACCGCGCCAGGGTCGGCGCCGTAGCCCACCAGGTCGCCCAGCCAGGCGAAGCGGTCGACGCCCTGGTGGCGCGCGTGCTCCAGGCAGGCTTGCAGCGCCTGGAGATTGCCGTGCACGTCGGCCAGCAGCGCCAGTCTCATCGCGTGCGAGCCGCGCGGATCACGGCGACGACGGCTGCATCAGGCGCGCGACAGCGGCCATCAGCTCGCGGGTCGCGAACGGCTTGGTGATGTAGGCATCGGCACCCAGCGTCATCCCCTGGCTGATCTCGACATCACGGCCCTTGGCGCTGAGCATCAGGATGCGCGTTCCCACGAGCGCCGGATCGTCGCGTATGCGACGGCAGACCTCGAACCCATTCATCACCGGCATCATCACGTCCAGCAACACCAATCGCGGATGCAGCGTGCTGACGGCGACCAGCGCCTGCTGGCCGTCGCTCGCGGTGTGCACGTCGTAGCCGGCCTGGCTCAGCAGGTACTCGAGCGAAATGACAATGCTCGGTTCGTCATCGACGACCAGCACGCTGTGGTTTTTCATCGCGCGCAATGTTGCCCGCGGGCGCGGGCGTGTGACGGCAGCGTAAACCGGCGTGCGGGGCAAGGCAATGCGGGTTGTCGCCTGCACGACCTCGGCCTAGCCGCCGACGCTCGGCGGAGCCACCGTAACCATGGCGCCTCGCCCTTGCGTGTCAGAATTCCCCCCCCACAAGACTCGGATCACTCGATGGATATCGAACGCATCAACCTGATCGGCACCAACCTGGCCGACCTGACCCAGCGCACCGTGGCGCTTCGGGGGTATCTTTGACTACGACCACAAAGCCCTGAGGCTCAACGAGGTCGTCGCCGCGCTCGAAAACCCCAGCGTCTGGAACGAGCCCAAGCGGGCCCAGGAACTCGGCCGCGAGAAGAAGACGCTCGAAACAGTGGTCCAGACCATCGACCTTCTGACGAGCAACCTGGCCGACAACACCGAGCTGTATGAGATGTCGAAGGCCGACGAGGACCTCGATGGCCTGGCTGCCATCGAGGTCGAGGCGGCCCAACTCGCGGCCATCGTCGAAGGCCTCGAGTTCCGCCGCATGTTCAACAATCCGGCCGACCCGAGCAATTGCTTCCTCGACATCCAGGCCGGCGCCGGCGGCACCGAAGCCTGCGACTGGGCCAGCATGCTGCTGCGCCAGTACCTCAAATACTGCGAGCGCAAGGGCTTCAAGGCCGAGCTGATGGAAGAGACCGCGGGCGACGTGGCCGGCATCCGCAGCGCCACGATCAAGGTCGAGGGCGACTATGCCTTCGGCCACTTGCGCACCGAAACCGGCGTCCATCGACTGGTGCGCAAGAGCCCGTTCGATTCGGCCGGCGGGCGCCACACCAGCTTCGCCAGCGTCTTCGTCTCGCCCGAGGTCGACGACACAATCGAGATCGACATCAACCCCGCCGACGTGCGCACGGACACCTTCCGCGCCAGCGGTGCCGGCGGCCAGCACATCAACAAGACCGACTCGGCCGTGCGCCTCACGCACATCCCGACCAACATCGTGGTGCAGTGCCAGAACGACCGCAGCCAGCACCGCAACCGCGACGAAGCCTGG
>JANOKY010000150.1:0-4850 GCA_031419635.1 Burkholderiales bacterium
GGCGGCGCCGGCAGCCTGGGCGGCGGGCCGGTGATCACCGGTTCGATCCAGCCCGAGAAGCGCGCCGACCTGCGCGCCGAGGTGTCGGCGGTGGTGACGCAGGTATTGAAGGACAACGGCGAGGCGGTGCGCAAGGGTGACTTGCTGGTGCGGCTGGACGACCAGTCGATCCGCGAGTCGTTGCAGTCGGCCGAGGCTTCGTCGCGTGCGGCGGCGCAGGCTTTCGAGCAGGCCGAGCGCTCGGTGCAGCGTCTGAAAACACTGCAGGCCCAGGGCATGACCTCGATGCAGGCGCTGGAAGACGCCGAAGTGCGGCGCAACAGTGCTCAGAGCGAACTGGCCGCGGCGCGCTCGCGGGTGGCCACGGCGCAGCAGCAATTGCGGCGCACGGAGGTGCGCGCGCCGTTCGATGGCGTCGTCAGCGAGCGCAAGGCTTCGGTCGGCGACACCGCGCAGGTCGGCAAGGAATTGGTCAAGGTGATCGGCCCGTCGAGCATGCGCTTCGAAGGCCAGGTGTCGGCCGACCGAATGCACGAGATCAAGGTCGGCCAGGGCGTGTCGTTCAGCGTCAATGGATTCCCCGATGCAGTCTTCAGCGGCAAGGTGCGGCGCATCGATGCCGCCGCCAATGCCACCACGCGCCAGGTCGAGCTGATCGTCGATTTCGTCGATGCCAGCAAGGCGCCGCGCGTGGCCGGCCTGTATGCCGAAGGCCGCATCGACGCCGAGGGCGCCGCGGTGCTGATGCTGGCCGAAGGCGCGATCGTGCGCAGCGGCACGCAGGCGGCGGTGTGGCGCGTGAAGGAGGGACGCATCGCCAAGGTCGCGGTGCAACTCGGCGAGCGCGATGAACGCCGCGGCGAGTACCCCGTCAAAGGCGGGCTGGCCGACGGCGATGTGATCCTGCGCAACCCGGGCACCACGCTTGTCGAAGGCCAGCAGGTCGAGTTCGCCAAGCCGGTGTCGGCAGCGGCGTCGGCGGCAACGGCCGTGAAGTAGGAGGCACCCCATGTTCCTGTCGGACTTCAGCATCAAACGGCCGGTGGCCACCGTGGTGATCATCATCGCGCTGATGGGGATGGGCCTGTTGGCGCTGACCAAGCTGCGCGTCAACCAGATCCCCGATGTCGAGCAGCCGGTGCTGGTGGTCACGGTGCCGTACCCCGGCGCGTCGCCCGATTCGGTCGAGCGCGAAGTCATCAACCGGATCGAGAAATCGCTGCAGTCGATCTCCGGCGTTGACCAGGTGCGCTCCACCGCCAGCGAGGGCAGCGCGCGGGTGGTGCTGATCTTCAACTTCGACAAGAACATGATCGAAGCCGCCGACGAGGTGCGTAACGCCATCGGCAGCGTGCGGCACAAGTTGCCGAGCGAGATCCGCGAGCCGGTGCTGACCCGGCTGGACCCCTCGGCGCAGCCGATCGTGCAACTGGCGCTGTCGTCGAGCAGCCAGAGCCACGCCGCGATCTCCCGCCTGGCCGAGGACGAGATGGCCGACAAGTTCCGCGGCAACCCGGGCGTGGCCACGGTCAGCGTCAACGGCGCTTTGCGCCGCGAGCTGACGGTGCTGCTGCATGCCGAGAAGCTGCGCGAGTACGCGGTCTCGGTCACCGAAGTCGTGGCCGCCTTGCGGGCGCAGAACACCACCGCGCCGGTGGGCAAGGTGCGCGGCGTGCTCGAAGACCAGAGCATCCGGCTGGTCGGGCGCATCGAATCACCAGCCGAGTTCGAGCAGATCGTGGTCCGCCGCCGCGCCAACGAGCTGCTGCGGCTGGGCCAGGTGGCCAGCGTGAAGGATGGGTTTGCCGAGCAGACCGGCTTCTCGATGCGCAACGGCCGGCCGAATGTGGGCCTGTCGATCACGCGCTCGCGCGATGCCAGCACCGTGAGCGTGGCCGCCGCGGCGCGCCAATTGCGCAGCGAGATCATCAAGACCCTGCCTGCGGGCACCACGCTCGAAGTCACGCAGGACGGCGGCGTCGATGCGCAGAACAGCCTGAACAACGTCGTCGATGCGCTGATCTTCGGCGCCGGGCTGACGGTGCTGGTGGTCTACATCTTCCTCAACTCCTGGCGCTCGACGCTGATCACCGCGCTGTCGCTGCCGACCTCGGTGGTGGCGGCCTTCATCGCCGTCTGGCTGGCCGGCTTCACGCTCAACTTCATGAGCCTGCTCGGCCTGTCGCTGGCCATCGGGGTGCTGATCGACGACGCCATCGTCGTGCGCGAAAACATCGTGCGCCACATGGAGCGCGGCGAAGACCGGCGCACCGCGGCCCTGAACGGCACCGCCGAGATCGGCCTGGCGGTGGCGGCCACAACGTTCTCGATCGTCGCGGTGTTCGCGCCGGTGGCCTTCATGCCCGGCGTGTCGGGTGAATGGTTCCGGCCCTTCGGCTTGACGGTGGTGGCCTCGGTGCTGGTGAGCCTGTTCATTTCGTTCACGCTCGACCCGATGCTGTCGGCCTACTGGGGCGACCCACCCGGGCATGGTCATCGACGGAAACGCGGCTTAAGCCGCGTCCTTGAATCTTTTAATGTTTGGTTCGATCACCAGGCCGATCGTTATGGTCACCTCATCGCCTGGGCTTTGCACCATCGCCGCTGGATGTTCGTCATGGCGCTGGCCAGCCTCGTCGTGGCCCTGGGCCTGCAGTACAAGTTCGGCGGTTCGAGTTTCCTGCCGCGCTCGGACGCCGGTACGCTGGCCATCGACGTGCGCACGCCAGCGTCGTCGAGCCTGGACTACGCACGCGCCAAGGTCGAGGCGGTGGCCGCACTTGCGCGCACCGTGCCCGAAACCAAGGCCACCAACAGCTTCGTCAACCCGGGCGGCGGGCGCATCTACATCGACATCGGCAAGAGCACGCAGCGCCAGCGTGGCAACGAAGCGATCGCCAAGGATTTGCGTGTGCTGAGTTCGCGCCTCGTGGGCGCCGAGTACACGGTGCTCGAAGACTTCAACATGGGCGCGCAGAAGCCGGTGCAGATCCGCTTCACCGGCGTCGACTCCCGCAAGCTGCTGGCCATCACCAACGACTTCATGGCCAAGTTGCGCCAAGTGCCGGGCGCCGTCGACGTGGGCCTGTCCGAGCAAGACCCGCAAGTCGAACTGAAGATCGAACTCGACCGCGGCCTGGCCAATTCGCTCGGCATCTCGGCAGCCGATGCGGCCCAGGCCTTGCGTGTGGCATTCGCCGGTGTGGAGGTGGGTGACTGGGTCGACCCCAATGGCGAAACGCGCGACGTGGCGGTGCGTTTGGCGCCGGCAGACCGCGTCGACGCCAGCAACATCGAGCGCCTGCCGATCGCGGTGGCCGGCAGCGGCATGATCGTGCCGCTCGACCAGATCGCCAAGGTCACGGTCGGCAAGGGCCCTAGCCAGATCCAGCACGCCGACGGCAAACGCACGATCTCGGTCTCGGCCAATGCGCAGGGGCGCTCGTCGGGCGAGGTCACCACCGATGCGATGCAGATCGCCAAGGCCATCGCGTTCCCGCCGGGCTATGGGGTCGAGCTTGCTGGTGCGTCGAAGGATCAGCAGCAGGTGTTCGGCGCCATGCTCACCGCGCTCGGCTACGGCGTGGCCCTGATGTACCTGATCCTGGTGGTGCAATTCGGCTCCTTCACCGCGCCGTTGCCGGTGATGTTTTCGTTGCCGTTGTCGCTCATCGGCGTGGTGTTGGCCTTGCTCGCCACCCGAGGCACCTTGAACCTGATGAGTCTCATCGGCGTGATCATGCTGATGGGCCTGGTGGCCAAGAACGCCATCTTGCTGCTCGACGCCACGCGCGTGCAGGAGGCCGAAGGCGTCGAGCGCGAAGTGGCGCTGATGAACGCCGGCCGCAAGCGCTTTCGGCCGATCTTGATGACCACCATCGCATTGATTGCCGGCATGCTGCCGGTGGCCATCGGCGTGGGTGAGGGCAGTGAGTTCTACCGGCCGATGGCCGTCGCCATCATCGGCGGCACCATCACCTCGACGCTGCTCACACTGCTGGTGATCCCGTGTTTCTACGACTCGATCGAGATCGCGCGCGAACATGCCGTGACCAAGTTTCAGGCGCGAGAGGCGCGCTGGAACCCGTTCGTGGCTTTCGTGCTCACGCTGCTCGAAGCGCTGGCCGCGTTGCTGCTGCTGCGCACGCTGTGGCGTTTGCTAAAGCGCACTGCCGGCATGCTGCAGCGACGATCCAAACCGGCTGCGGCCTGAACTCGGACCAAGACCAGCAGGCGACGGGCGGCAATCGGGCTGCGGGCTCAAGCCCCTTCCGCGTAGCTGCACTGCCGCCAAGCCTCGAACACCGCCACTGCCACCGCGTTGCTCAGGTTCAAGCTGCGCGGGCCCGGGCGCATCGGCAGGCGCACGCGCTGCGCCGCGTCGAACGAGTTGCGCAACTCGGCCGCCAGGCCTGCGCTCTCGCTGCCGAAGACGAGCCAGTCGCCGGCCTGCCAGGCCACCTGATTGAACGGCCGGCTGCCGGTCGTGGTGAACGCGAAGCAGCGCGCGGGCTCCGGCCGCTGGCGCTCGACCAGCGCCGCCCACGACGCATGCCGCTGCACCCGCGCATGCTCGTGGTAGTCGAGCCCGGCGCGCTGCAACAGCTTGTCGTCCATCGAGAAGCCGAGCGGCTCGACCAGGTGCAGCGCACAACCGGTGTTGGCCGCCAGCCGGATGACGTTGCCGGTGTTGGGCGGGATCTCCGGGTGCACCAGGACGATGTTGAACATGCGTTAAGTCGAGCGTCTCAGGCCCGCTCCGGGCGAAGCGAGTTGGGGGCTGTCATGACATGGGCGTTCGCGCCACCACCCACACCTGGACCGTGGCAGCGCCGGCCGCCAGCAGCGTG
>JANOKY010000151.1:0-19326 GCA_031419635.1 Burkholderiales bacterium
TGATCGACCTGGCGAAGACGCCGCATGCGCTCGTGGCAGGAACCACCGGCTCCGGCAAGAGCGTTGGCATCAACGCGATGATCCTGTCGCTGCTCTACAAAGCCGAGGCGCGCGACGTGCGCGTGATCCTGATTGACCCGAAGATGTTGGAACTCTCGGTGTACGAGGGCATCCCGCACCTGTTGTGCCCGGTGGTCACCGACATGAAGCAGGCCGCCAATGCGCTCAACTGGTGTGTCGGCGAGATGGAGCGGCGCTACAAGCTGATGAGCAAGCTCGGCGTGCGCCAACTCTCGGGCTACAACAAGAAGATCGAAGACGCCGCGGCCAAGGGCGAGAAGATCGGCAACCCGTTCTCGCTGACGCCCGAGGAGCCGGAGCCACTGGAGCGGCTGCCGCAGATCGTCGTAGTCATCGACGAGCTGGCCGATCTGATGATGGTCGTCGGCAAGAAGATCGAAGAGCTGATCGCGCGGCTGGCGCAGAAGGCCCGCGCCTCGGGCATTCACCTGATCCTGGCCACGCAGCGGCCGAGCGTGGATGTGATCACCGGCCTGATCAAGGCCAACATCCCGACGCGTTTGTCGTTCCAGGTCAGCAGCAAGATCGACAGCCGCACCATCCTCGACCAGATGGGCGCCGAGGCGCTGCTGGGCATGGGCGACATGCTCTACATGTCGACCGGCAACGCGCAGCCAATCCGGGTGCACGGTGCCTTTGTCAGCGACGACGAAGTCCACCGCGTTGTCAGCTACTTGAAGAGCCAGGGCGAGCCGAACTACATCGAGGGCATTCTCGAAGGCGGCACGCTGGATGGTGAGCCCGCCGAGCCGGGTTCACCGGGCGAAGCCAATGGCGAGGCCGAACCGAAGTACGACCAGGCAGTGGGTAACGTGTTGCAGCACAAGCGGGCCTCGATCTCGCTGGTGCAGCGCCATTTGCGCATCGGCTACAACCGCGCCGCGCGGCTGCTCGAGCAGATGGAAAAGTCAGGCCTGGTGTCGGCCATGGCCACCAACGGCAACCGCGACCTGCTGGTGCCGCGGCGCGAGGAATGAAGCGCCTCCTTCTCGCTGCGTTGCTGTTGGTTGCCGCGGGAGCACGCGCCGATGCGGTCGATGCCCTGCGCGAGTTCGCGCGCGATGCCAAGACCGGCCGCGCCACCTTCACCCAAGTCGTCACCTCGCCCGACGGCGCGAAGAAGAAAACCTCGAGCGGCAGCTTCGAGTTCGCGCGGCCGAACCGTTTTCGCTTTGCCTACGCCAAGCCGTTCGAGCAGTTGATCGTCGGTGACGGCCAGAAAGTCTGGCTCTACGACGTGGATCTTCAGCAGGCCAGCGTGCGGCCGATGGACAAGGCCCTGGGCGCCACCCCCGCGGCCCTGCTGGCCGGCAACACGCTGGAGAAGGATTTCGAGCTGCGTGCCTTGCCCGCGGCGCAGGGCCTGAACTGGGTCCAGGCCACGCCGCGCGAGAAAGACGACAGCGCGAACCTTCAGTCGCTGAAGGTCGGCTTCAAGGGCAAGACACTGGCCGCGATCGAACTCGTCGACGGCTTCGGCCAGCGCTCGCTGCTGACGTTCGCCGACGTGGCGACCAACGTCATGCTGGCCAGTGAGAGTTTTCGTTTCGTGCCGCCTAAGGGCGTCGACGTGCTGACGCAGTAGCTCAGGTGGCAACCGGCTCCGCGCGGCGTTGTACGCTGGCCAGCCACGCCAGCGCAGCGACGATCAATGCCAGTGGCAGCAGCGAGCCCAGGTTGAGCCAGGTCCAGCCCTGCGTCGTCACCAGCGCACCCGAGGCGAACGACGTCACCGCCATGGTCGAGAAGACGCAGAAATCCATCGCCCCCTGGGCCTTGTTCTTCTCCTGCGGCCGGTAGGTGGTGGTCAGCAGGGTGCTGCCTCCGATGTAGAGAAAGTTCCAACCCACGCCGAGCGTGAACAGCGCGATCAGGAACTGCTCGAGCTCGATGCCCGACAAGGCCACCGCCACGCACACCAGCTCGAGCAACACGCCCACTGCCATGATCGGCAGCACACCGAAGCGCTTGATCAGGTGGCCGGTGAAAAAGCTCGGCACGAACATGCCCAGCACATGCCATTCGAGCACCAGCGCGGCATCGCTGAAGGGCAGGCCGCAACGCTGCATCGCGATCGGCGTGGCGGCCATCAGCAGGTTCATCACGCCGTAGCCGAGTGCGGCCGCGGCCACGGCAACGATGAACACCGGCTGGCGCACGATCTCGGCCAGCGGCCGGCCGCTGCTGTCCCCCGCCTGCGGCGCGACATGCGGTGCAAAGCGAATCAGCGACAGTGCGGCCAGCGACAACAGCGCCACCGCCACCAGCGCCAGGTAGGCCGCCGCAAAGGGCACGGGCAACAGCGAACGCGTCGCGCTGGCCAGGTTCGGCCCGATGAATGCACCGATAACACCGCCGGCCAAGACCAGCGAAATGGCGCGCTCCTTGAACTCAGGCGCCACCAGCTCGGGTCCGGCAAAGCGGTACAGCGCGCCATTGGCGCTGTAGAAGCCGGCCAGCAGCGTGGCCGCCACCAGCAGCCAGAAGTTTTCGCTGATCGCAGCGTACGCGCACAGCCCGGCCGACAGCGCCGCCACCACCAGCCCGAGCTGGAACGAGCGCTGCCGGCCCCACAGCCTTTGCGCGCGCGCGACGATGCCGGCCGACAGCGCGCCGCCGACGACGTAACCCGTGACCGGCAGCGTCGCCATCCAGCCCAGTGGCGCCAGCGACAGGCCGACCAGTCCGTTGATGGCGATGAAGACCACGTTGTTGGTCAGGAACAGGCCCTGGCAGATGGTCAGCAGGAACAGATGCCGGTTCATGCGCCGATCATCTCATCGCGATGGGCAGCGGCGCGTTCACCACGCGCGCACTGCGACAATCGCAGCGCCATGTCCGCTTCGCTGTTCGACGACGAAGATCCCGATGCGCTGTTGCCGACGCCACAGGGCAACGCGCCGTTGGCCGAGCGCCTGCGCCCGCGCACGCTGAGCGATGTGATCGGCCAGCGCCACCTGTTGGCGCCCGGCAAGCCGCTGGCCGCGGCCTTCGCCGCCGGCCGGCTGCATTCGATGATCCTGTGGGGCCCGCCGGGGGTGGGCAAGACCACGCTGGCGCGGCTGGTGGCGGGGGCCTTCGAGGCCGAGTTCATCGTCATCTCGGCCGTGCTCGGCGGCGTCAAGGACATCCGCGAGGCCGTCGACCGCGCACAGGCCGCGCGCCGGGCCGGCCGCGCCAGCATCGTCTTCGTCGACGAAGTGCACCGCTTCAACAAGGCGCAGCAGGACGCCTTCCTGCCGCATGTCGAATCGGGCCTGTTCACCTTCATCGGCGCGACCACCGAGAACCCGTCGTTCGAAGTCAACTCGGCGCTGCTGTCGCGGGCCACGGTGCATGTGCTGCAGCCGCTGGCGGCGGATGAGCTGGCCGAGCTGCTCGAACGCGCGCGCGCCGCGGTGGCCTTGCCGCCGTTCACCGCGGCCGCACGCGAGCGCCTGGTCGGCTACGCCGACGGCGATGCGCGTCGCTTGCTCAACGCAGCCGAGAACCTGGCCGCGGTGGCCGGCAGCGCAGCGGAGATCGACGAGCCCTTGCTCGAGCGCGCGCTAGGCGAACAACTGCGTCGTTACGACAAAGGCGGCGAGCAGTTCTACGACACCATCTCGGCCCTGCACAAGAGCGTGCGCGGCAGCGACCCCGACGCCGCGCTGTACTGGCTGGTGCGCATGCTCGACGGCGGCGTCGACCCGCGCTACGTTGCGCGTCGCGTGCTGCGCATGGCCAGCGAAGACATCGGCCTGGCAGACCCGCGGGCGCTGCGCATGGCCCTGGACGCCACCGAGGTCTACGAGCGCCTGGGCTCTCCCGAGGGCGAGTTGGCGCTGGCCCAGGCGGTCGTGTTCCTGGCCGCGGCGCCGAAATCGAATGCGGTCTACACCGCATGGAACGAAGTGCGGGCGTTTGTGCAGGCCGACGGCACGCGCCCGGTGCCGCTGCGCCTGCGCAATGCGCCGACGAAGTTGATGAAGCAGCTCGATTACGGCCGCGGCTACCGTTACGCGCACAACGAGGCCGAAGGCTTCGCGGCCGGCGAGACCTACTTCCCCGACGGCATGACGGCCCCCAACTTCTACCGCCCGACCGACCGCGGCCTCGAAGCGCAGATCGCCGCCAAGCTCGCGCGCCTGCGTGGTGCGAACGCGGCAGCGGCCGACGACGACACCAGCGATCAAAGCGCGTAGCCGCGCCGCCCCAGCACCGAACGCATCGCAAACGCGGTGCGGATGCGCGCGACATGCGGGAACGCGGCCACCTGCTGGCGGTGCACGCGCTCGTAGTCGCGCATGTCGGCCACGGCCACGCGCAGCAGGTAGTCGAAGTCACCCGACATCAAGTGGCATTCGAGGATGTCGGGGCAGGCCTGCACCGCGCGCTCGAAGGCTTCGAGCGCGGCACTGCCCTGGCTGTCGAGCGAGACCTCGATGAACACGGTGGTCGGCCGGCCGATCGCCTCGCCGTCGAGCACCGCCGTGTAGCCGGCGATCACGCCGCTGGTTTCCAGGCGCTGTAGGCGGCGAAAACAGGCCGATGCCGAGAGGCCGATCTTCGGTGCCAGCTCGGCGTTCGACAGTCGCCCGTCGGCCTGCAGCGCGCGCAGCAGCTCGCGGTCGATCTTGTCAATCTTCATGCGCGGCTCAAGGTGGTCGGGTCGATGGTGGCGGGCATTGTCGGTCGATCTTCGAAGGATCGTGCACGAACCTCGGGTTTGCCTGCCCCCGATTCGAAAGCCTCTTCGACGCTCTGCCGGCCACCATGTGAACACCACCACAGAGGCTGCACCATGCGCATCGGCATCCCGAAAGAAATCAAGAACCACGAGTACCGCGTCGGCATGACGCCGTCGGCCGTGCGCGAGGCGGTGTTCCATGGCCATGAGTTGCTGGTGCAGGCCGGCGCGGGGGCGGGGATCGGTTGCGACGATGCCAGCTATGTGCAAGCCGGCGCCAAGGTGCTGGCCGATGCCGCGGCGGTGTTCGCCGCGGCCGAGATGATCGTCAAGGTCAAGGAGCCGCAGCCGGCCGAATGCGCGATGCTGCGCCGTGGCCAGTTGCTCTTCACCTACCTGCACCTGGCGCCCGACCCGGAGCAGGCCGAGGGCCTGTTGGCCAGCGGCTGCACGGCGATCGCCTACGAAACCATCAGCGACGATCGCGGCGGCCTGCCGCTGTTGGCGCCGATGAGCGAAGTGGCCGGCCGCATGGCGATCCAGGTCGGCGCCGTCGCGCTGCAAAGAGCCAGCGGCGGCCGCGGTGTGCTGCTCGGCGGCGTGCCTGGCGTGGCACCGGGGCAGGTGGTGGTCATTGGCGGTGGCGTCGTCGGCACGCATGCCGCGCGCATGGCCGTCGGCCTGGGCGCCGAGGTCACGATCCTCGACCGCTCGCTGCAGCGCCTGCGCCAGCTCGACGAACTGTTCGGTGGCCGCGCCAAGACCCTGTACGCCACCCTCGATGCCACCGAAGCGGCGGTGCTCGACGCCGACCTGGTGATCGGCGCGGTGCTGGTGCCCGGAGCCGCCGCACCGAAACTGATCAAGCGTGCGCAACTCGCGCGCATGAAGCCCGGCGCGGTGATCGTCGACGTGGCCATCGACCAGGGCGGCTGCTTCGAAACCTCGCATCCCACCACGCATGCCGAGCCGACCTACGAGGTCGACGGCATCGTGCACTACTGCGTGGCCAACATGCCCGGCGCGGTGCCGCGCACGTCCACCTTCGCGCTCAACAACGCCACGCTGCCGTTCACCTTGGCCCTGGCCGGCAAGGGCTGGCAGCGCGCCTGCCGCGACGACGCGCACCTGGCCGCGGGCCTGACGGTGCATGAAGGGCAGGTCGTGCACGAAGCGGTGGCGCAAGGCCTGGGCAAGCCCTGGACAGCGGTCGAAAAACTGCTCGGTTGACGGCCGCTGCGGGCGGCCCGCGGCCGTATTTGCGCGAGGGTAATCCTTGCGCAAGGCACGCAACTTGCCTGCCTACAATCCGGCGCAAAAGGCGCGCGAAAGCCGCATGAGGAGCAGCACTTGGAAACCTTCTTTCAGCAGATCATCAACGGCCTGGTGCTGGGCAGCATGTATGCGCTGGTGGCCCTGGGCTACACCATGGTCTACGGCATCATCAACCTGATCAACTTCGCCCACGGCGAGGTCTTGATGTTCGGTGCCCTGACGAGCTGGACCGTGGTCTCGCTGCTGGCCGAGTCGGGCATGCCGGGCTGGCTGATGATGCTGATCTCGCTGCTGTGCGCCATCGTCGTCTGCGCTGCGCTGAACTTCTCGATCGAGAAGATCGCCTACCGGCCGCTGCGCAACGCCCCGCGCCTGGCGCCGCTGATCACCGCCATGGGCATGAGCCTGCTGCTACAGACCCTGGCGATGATCATCTGGAAGCCCAGCCCGAAGCCCTATCCGATCCTGTTGCCGAACGATCCGATCGACCTCGGCGGCCCGGTCATCAGCGTTGTGCAGTGCCTGCTCCTCGGCCTCACGGTGGTCATCCTGGCCGCCCTGATGTACCTGGTGAACAAGACCAAGCTCGGCCGCGCGATGCGCGCCACCGCCGAGAACCCGCGCGTGGCCGCGCTGATGGGCGTGCGCCCCGACATGGTGATCTCGGCCACCTTCATCATCGGCGCTGCGCTGGCCGCAGTGGCCGGCGTGATGTGGGCGGCCAACTACGGCACCGTGCAGCACACGATGGGATTCCTGCCCGGCCTGAAGGCCTTCACTGCGGCGGTGCTCGGCGGCATCGGCAACCTGGCCGGCGCGGTCGTCGGCGCCGTGCTGCTGGGCCTGGTCGAGGCCATCGGTGCGGGCTACCTGGGCGAGCTGACCGGTGGTGTGCTCGGCAGTCAGTACGTCGACATCTTTGCCTTCGCACTGCTGATCCTGGTGCTGACGCTGCGGCCGTCGGGCCTGCTCGGCGAACGCGTCGCCGACCGCGCATGAGGAGGGCAGCCAAGTGTTGAAAAACAAACTCTTCGTCTTCCTGCTCGCGGCGGCCTTTCTGATTGCGCTGCCGCTGTTTGCGCAGCAGTTCGGCCAGGGCTGGGTGCGCATCATGGCGCTGGCCTTGCTGTACGTGTTGCTGGCACTGGGCCTGAACATCGTGGTCGGCTATGCCGGGCTGCTCGACCTGGGCTTCGTCGCCTTCTACGCGCTCGGCGCCTACATGTACGCGCTGCTCGCGTCGCCGCACCTGGCGGAGAATTTCGAGTCCTTCAAGGCCGCTTTCCCGCAGGGCTTGCACACGCCGATCTGGATGGTGATCCCGATGGCTGCGGCGTTTGCCGGCATTGCCGGGGCCCTGCTCGGCGCGCCGACGCTGAAACTGCGCGGCGACTACCTGGCCATCGTTACGCTGGGCTTCGGCGAAATCATCCGCGTCTTCCTCAACAACCTCGAGCAGCCGCTGAACATCACCAACGGCCCGCGCGGCCTGGACCGCATCGATTCGATGAACCTGTTCGGCGTGCTCGACTTCGGCAAAGGCATCTCGATCGGCGACTTCAAGATCCCGTCGGTGACGCTGTACTTCTACCTCTTCCTTTCCTTGGTGGTGTTCAGCGTGGTGATCTGCCACCGGCTGGAAAACTCGCGCATCGGGCGGGCCTGGATGGCGATCCGCGAAGACGAGATCGCCGCCAAGGCGATGGGCATCAACACCCGCAACATGAAGCTGCTGGCGTTTGCGATGGGCGCCACCTTCGGCGGGGTGGCGGGCTCGATGTTCGCGTCGTTCCAGGGCTTCGTCTCGCCCGAGTCTTTCAGCCTGATGGAGAGCGTGATGATCGTGGCCATGGTGGTGCTCGGCGGCATCGGCCACATCCCCGGCGTGATCCTCGGCGCGGTGATGCTGGCGGCCTTGCCCGAGGTGCTGCGCTATGTGGCCGGCGACATCCAGGACATGACCGGCGGGCGCATCGACGCGGCCATCCTGCGCCAGTTGCTGATCGCGCTGGCGATGATCGTGATCATGATCGTGCGCCCGCGCGGCCTGTGGCCGTCACCCGAACATGGCAAGGCGGCACCGGCCAAACTGGTGGCCAAGTGAGGATCGCACGATGAGCAATGCAGTCCTCAACGTCAAGGGTGTCTCCAAGCGCTTCGGCGGTTTGCAGGCGCTGTCCGATGTCGGCATCACGATACTGCCCAGCCAGGTGTATGGGCTGATCGGCCCCAACGGTGCCGGCAAGACGACCTTCTTCAACGTCATCACCGGGCTGTACACGCCCGACTCGGGCACCTTCGAGCTGGGCGGTGAAACCTACAAGCCCGAAGCGGTGCACCAGGTGGCCCAGGCCGGCATCGCGCGCACCTTCCAGAACATCCGCCTGTTCGCCGAGATGACGGCGCTGGAAAACGTCATGGTCGGGCGCCATGTGCGTACCCACTCGGGCCTGTTTGGCGCGGTCTTTCGCACGCCGGGATTCAAGGCCGAAGAGGCGGCGATCACGGCGCGCTCGCGCGAGTTGCTCGAGTATGTGGGCATCGCGAAGTTCGCCGACTACAAGGCGCGCACGCTGAGCTATGGCGACCAGCGCCGCCTGGAGATTGCGCGGGCCTTGGCCACCGACCCGAAGCTGATCGCGCTGGACGAACCCGCCGCCGGCATGAACGCCACCGAGAAGGTGGTACTGCGCGAGCTGATCGACCGCATCCGCAAAGACGGCCGCACCATCCTGCTGATCGAACACGATGTGAAGCTGGTGATGGGCCTGTGCGACCGCGTCACCGTGCTCGATTATGGCAAGCAGATCGCCGAAGGCACACCGGCCGACGTGCAGCGAAACGAGAAGGTGATCGAGGCCTACCTCGGCGCCGGGCACAAAGCGCATTGAGAAGCGGACCATGGCACCCACCCTGCTCAAAGTCACGGGACTCAAGGTCGCCTATGGCGGCATCCAGGCTGTCAAAGGCGTCAGCTTCGAAGTCCTGCAAGGCGAGCTGGTCAGCTTGATCGGCGCCAATGGCGCGGGCAAGACCACGACGCTAAAAGCGGTCACCGGCATCCAGCCCGTGGCGGCTGGCGAGATCGAGTTCATGGGCAAATCGATCAAGGGCCAGGGCGCCTGGGATCTGGTCAAGCAGGGGTTGGTGATGGTGCCCGAGGGCCGCGGCGTGTTCTCGCGCATGACGATCACCGAGAACCTGCAGATGGGCGCCTTCGTGCGCAACGACAGCGAGATCGACGCCGACATCGACAAGGTCTTCGCCATCTTTCCGCGCCTGAAGGAACGCGCCAAGCAACTTGCCGGCACCATGAGCGGCGGCGAGCAGCAGATGCTGGCGATGGGCCGCGCGCTGATGGCTCGGCCCAAGGTGCTGCTGATGGACGAGCCGTCGATGGGCCTGTCGCCGATCATGGTCGACAAGATCTTCGAGGTCGTCGCCGACATCCACAAGCAAGGCACCACGATCCTGCTGGTCGAGCAAAACGCCAGCCGCGCCCTGGGCCTGGCCGACCGCGGCTATGTGATGGAGTCGGGCGAAGTCACGATGAGCGGCGAGGCCAAGGGCTTGCTGGCCGATCCGCGGGTGAGGGCCGCGTACTTGGGCGAGTAGGAAGGCATAGCCTGGCTCGCCGTCACGGCTGCGCCAAGACCCGCAGGTGCTGCTGCCTTTCGGCCGGTGTGGCGAGCAACTGGCCGATGCCACTGTCGAAGGTTAGCAATCGTGCGCCCGAGCGCACGGCAAGCGTCAACAGGTAGGCGTCGGTGACCTGGCGGTGCCCGTGCAAGCCGCCGCTGCAACAGGCCAAGACTTCAGTAAAGCCGAAATCGAGCGCCAGCAGGCGGTGCTGGCGGTGCTGCGTATTTCGCGCCAGCAGTTCTGCGACTTCGGCGATGCCGATCGAGCGCCCTGAGAACGCCGGCTGCGAGACGATGCGAACGAAGGCCGCCTGCGTCAGGGCCGATGTAGCCCACCCTTGCCGGGCATGGCGAGTGAACCACTCGACCATGAGCGGGTGGTGCTCATGCCGCGGCCAGCAAAGCGCGATAAGGGCGTTGGCGTCGAGCAGCGATGTCACTCGGCCTCGTCGAGCAACTGCCTGACCTGCCGGCTCGTCACGGCAGGCGCGTCGGACGGCAACTCGAACACCCACACGCCGCCGCAGCGCTTGATCGGCAGGGCCTGCGTGCTGCCGCGCCGGATCAGGTCCGAGACCGCCTGGCCCAGCCGCAGCGATCGGGCGCGCGCGTAGGCTTGGGCGGTGGCGAAGGCATCGTCTTCGAGTGTGATCGTCGTTCGCATGGGTTGATGTAGGAGAGAGATGATGATGCAGTATGTTCAGGATAGCATCAACCGCAGTATCATTCAAAGCCCTGCATGCCTGAGACCGCTCCCAGCCGACACGACGCTCTCAGTTCGTTGCCTTCACGTGGAGCATGGCTCCATCTTGCGGCTCATTCCGTTAAACATCGCGAGACTATCAAGGGAGATTCCTAATGCGAACAGTCGCTCAACAGGCCCGCAATGGCGTCGCTGGCTCGACGATTCTCTTGCTTGCTGGGTGCGGAACATTTCAGTTGGCTTCAAGCGTAATACCGAGCACACCAAAGACCCAAGACCAACAGCAACTGGACAACCTCGGCTGCAAAGATCAAGCAAAGCTTGAGGCGAACACGACTGGTCGCCAAACTGGGGCGTTCTTGCTCGGCATGACGATTGTTGGCGCTCCCGTAGCCTTCGAAATGGAGTAGGCAAAACAACGAGAGGTGTACAAGTCCTGCATGGAGGCGAAAGGATATCGGATCCTGCCGCCAAACGATCAAGCTGCGAGCGCGGCCCCGCGTCGAATACTCCCAGCACACCGCAGCCCGCGCTGACGCCGCCAGCGCCGCTGCCAAAGTCGGCTGTGGTGGCCCCGGCCTCACCGCCTACAGCCGCCGCGCCTGCCACGCGGCAGACTTCAAGCGGAAAGGATGAAGCGGCGCAACTGCAAATACTGAAGGAACTCCGGGACAAGGGACTCATTACCGAAGAAGAGTATGAGAAGAAACGGAAGGAAATACTGGATCGGCTCTAAGCCGCTGACTTGCACGAAGCCCACTTGCATGGGCGTCCCGACTATGGCTTCTCGGCCAAGGCCTTGAGGTTGGCCAGACCGGCTTCGAAATCCGGCCCCACCATCCGGTCGCCGAACAGCGCCAGCCAGCGAAACAGCGGGTTGCTGCCCATGTCGCCGTCGATGCTCCAGGTGACCTTGGTGCCGGCGCCGTCGGCGGCAAGTTCGAGCGCGCCGGTCGAGGTGGTGCCGAAGTCGGGGAAGAAGAGTTCATAGGCCAGGCGGCGGTTGGCCTCGGCGGCGGTGAAGGTCATCTTGCCGTCGCCTTCGCTCTTGCACTTCCAGGCCCAGCCGGCACCGGTGCCCGCGGGCGGGTCGCTGTAGGTGATCTGCATGACGGGGTCGCGCTGGTTCCACACCGTCCAGCGCTTCCAATCGCGCGGGTCGGCAATCAGCGCGTAGTCCTTGTCGGCCGGCGCGGCGATGCTGGTGCTGCGCACGGCGGTGAACTTGGGCGACAGCGCGTAGCCGCCGGCGAACAGCAGGGCCACCAGGACGATCAGGGCGATCACCGTCCACTTCAGCAGCTTCATCATGAGGTGTCCTTTCGGGCACGGTGGGGCAGGGGATGCCACGAGGCGATCGGCAGTCTGCCGCCAATGCCTGGCCGGCGCAAGGGTGGCATCATCGCGGCCTTGCGCTGCGGGCGCGCGCGATCCGCCAACGCCTGAAAGCTGTTACTCACCGAGACCCACGAGGCCTTCATGACGCCCCTGTACAAGCCAAGTTTCGCCGCCGCCAGCCTGCTGCTGGCATTTGCCGTCACGCTGGCCGTGGCCCAGACCGCACCAGCCAAGCCGGGTGCCAAGCCCGCGGCCAAGCCCGCAGGCAAGACCCTCAGCGGCAAGGCTCCCGCTGGCGGCAAGCTGATGACGCGCGACGAGCTGCGCACTTGCCTCAAGCGCCTGGACGACGTCAACCAGAGCGGCAAGGACATCGAAGCCCTGCGGCCGCAGCTCGACCGCGAGCGCGAGGAGTTGCGGGCCTCGGGCGAGGCGCTCAAGACTGAGCGCGCCGAGGTCGACCGCCTGCTGGCGACAGTGCGCGAATGGGAAACCCGCATGCGCGCCCACGCAGTCGAGATCGAGGCCTTCAACAAGCGCAGCGCCGCGGTGCAGGAGGCGCCGCGCAACCAGCAGGAAAAGATGGTCGAAGACCTGAAGGATGACCGCGAGCGGCTGCAAAAAGCCCGCGAGGCGCTCTCGGCCGACGAGGCCAAACTGGTGCCGGTATACCAGAGCAGCGCCAAGACCTACAACGAGCGCGCCACCGCCCGTGATGCCAAGGTCGCCGACTGGAACGCGCGCAACACGGCCGCCGTCGATGCCTCCGTCAAACAGCAGGAAGCGCGCGCGCTGTGGCTCAACGAATGCGCCAATCGGCCCTACCTCGAAGATGATGAGAAGGCCATCAAGGCCGGCAAATGAAGGGCAACACAATGGACACCACCAACCCCCTGCTGCAGCCCTGGGCCACGCCCTACGCGCTGCCACCGTTCGCGGCCCTGCGCCCGGAGCATTTCGCGCCGGCACTGCGCGAGGCGATGCACCAGCACCGCAGCGAGCTCGACACCATCGCGGCCCAGGCCGAGCCGGCCACGTTCGACAACAGCGTGGCGCGGCTGGACGCTGCGGGCCGCTTGCTGGCACGGCTGGAAGGCGCCTTTCACAACCTCTGCGCCTCCGAAACCTCACCCGCGCTGCAGCAGGTGCAGCGTGAGATGGCCGAGCCGATGGCGGCGCATTCCAATGCGGTCTACATGCACGCCGGCCTGTTCGCGCGCATCGATGCCTTGCATGAGCAGCGCGCCGGCCTGGGCCTGACGGCCGAGCAACTGCGCCTGCTCGAGCAGACCCACCTCGACTTCGTTCGTGCCGGCGCGCGGCTCGCGCCCACCGCGCAGCAGCGCTACGCCGCGCTGATGGAGCGCCTGGCCGCTCTGACCACGCAATTCGGCCAGAACGTGCTGGCCGACGAGAACGCCTACCGGCTGTCATTGAACAGCGAGGCCGACCTCGCCGGCCTGCCCGACTTCGTGCGCACCGCGGCGCAGCAGGCTGCGGCAGACCGCGGCCTGCCCGGCCATGTGATCACGCTGTCGCGGTCCTTGCTGGTGCCGTTTCTCAGCTTCAGCGAGCGGCGTGATTTGCGCGAAGCCGCCTGGCGCGCCTGGACCAGCCGCGGCGAGCACCCCGGCGCCAACGACAACCGCGCCATCGTGCGCGAGATCCTGCAACTGCGCGCCGAGCAAGCCGCGTTGCACGGCCGCGCCTGCTACGCCGACTACGCGCTGGACAACCGCATGGCGCGTGACCAGGGCGCGGTGCAGCGCCTGCTCGACAACGTCTGGCAGCGCGCGCTGCCGGCGCTGGAGCGCGAGCGCGGGCAACTGCTGGCGCTGATGCGCGAAGCCGGGGTTGCCGACGCGATCGAGCCCTGGGACTGGCGCTACTGGGCCGAGAAAGTGCGCCAACGCACCTACGCGCTGGACGACGCCGAGATCAAGCCCTACTTCCCGCTCGAGCGCATGGTCGCCGCGGCATTCGATTGCGCCGAGCGACTGTTCGGCGTGCGCTTCACCGAGCGCGCCGACCTGCCCGTGTACCACCCGGACGTGAAGGCCTACGAGATGCGCGACCGCGACGGCCGCGTGGCCGGCATCTTCCTGCACGACAACTATGCCCGCGCCAGCAAGCGCAGCGGCGCCTGGATGAGTTCGTTCCGCCACCAAACGCGCAACGGCGGCGAGGTGATTCCGGTTATCGTGAACAACAACAATTTCGCCAAGGCCGCGCCGGGCCAGCCGACGCTGCTGTCGTTCGACGATGTGCGCACGCTGTTCCACGAATTCGGCCATGGCCTGCACGGCCTGTTGTCCAGCGTCGGCTATGAGCGCCTGTCGGGCACCAATGTGCTCAGCGATTTCGTCGAGCTGCCTTCGCAGTTGTTCGAGCATTGGATGAGCGAGCCCGCGGTGCTGCGCCGCCATGCGCGGCATGTGGCCACCGGCGAGTCGATCCCCGATGCACTGATCGAGCGCCTGGCGGCGGCGCGCCGCTTCGGCCAGGGCTACGAGACCGTGCGCTACACCGCCAGCGCACTCACCGACATGGCGGTGCACGCGCTGCCGATGGGCCAGTTGCCCGACGATGTGGTGGCCTTCGAGGCCCAGGTGCTACAGCAGCGCGGCCTGCCGGCCGGTGTGGGACTGAACCACCGTTTCAGCCACTTCCAGCACCTGTTCGCCGGCTCGGGCTATGCCGCCGGCTACTACGTCTACCTGTGGGCCGAGGTGCTCGACGCCGATGCCTATGACGCCTTCGTCGAAGCCGGCGACCCGTTCGATGCCGCGGTGGCCACGCGCCTGCAGCGCCACATCTACGCCGCGGGCGACAGCGTCGAACCGGGCGCGACCTACGCCGCCTTCCGCGGCCGCGCCGCGCAGTTGGAGCCGATGCTGAAGAAGCGCGGCTTGCTCGAGCCCGCGTAGCCGCGGTCAGTTCGGGCGTTTTGTCAAACGCATGGTGTCGTTCTCGCGCTTCATCTGGAAGCGCGTCAGGAAGCTGTTGCCGAGCAGCACATGCTCCATCGCCGAGGGCATGACCACGGCTTCGACATTGGCGATTTCGACATTGCCGACCCGCACCGAGGACAGCGTGACCACGCTGACCGGGATGCGGCCGTTGGCGGTGCCGGCAAAACCGCGCGGCGCGTTCTTGTAGTTCAGGCCGATGCGGTCGGCGTCAGCCTGGCCCAGCGCGATCGTGGTGGCGCCGGTGTCGACCAGGAAGCTCACCGCCTTGCCGTTGATCTGGCCGTCGGTGGTGAAGTGGCCGCCACTGCCGGCGGTGAGCACGATCTCGTTGCTGGCGCTGCCGGCAATTTCCACCGCGCCGACGCGCACCTGGCTGGCACCGGCGAAGAGCAGGCGTCGTTGCCCGCCGACATCGACCTCGGCCTGCGTTGCCGACAGCGACAGCAATCGCACACCCTGTGCCGTGGCGCCGACTTCCAGCACCCGCGGTACACCGTCGATGACCAACAGCGCCTGGCGTGTGCCCATGCTGCCATTGAGCGTCACGGTTTGTGCGATCGCGGCCGTGGCGAGTGCCAGCAACGCCGAGGCAAGCAGTCGGGATACATACATGGCGGTCAATCGCGGAAGTTGTCGAACTTCAACGGCACATCGGTGACTTCGCGCCGCAGCAGCGCGATCACCGCTTGCAACTCGTCACGTTTGCCGCTGGTGATGCGCACCGAGTCGCCCTGGATGGCGGCCTGCGCTTTGAGCTTGCTCTGCTTGACCAGCGTCTGGATCTTCTTCGCCAGCTCGCTGTCGATGCCGCACTTCACGCCCACCGGCTGGCGCACCTTGTCGCCGCCGGCTTTTTCGATCTTGGCGCTGTCGTCGAGAAAGCGCATATCGACGCCGCGCTTGGCCAGCTTGGCCAGCAGGATGTCCTTGACCTGGGCGATCTGGAAGTCGCTGTCGGCATGCAGCATCAGGTCGCGCTCCTTGGCGCCTTTTTCAGTCAGGTCGATGCGGGCGCCGGAGCCCTTGAAATCGAAGCGCGTGCCGATCTCCTTGTTGCTCTGCTCCACGGCGTTGCGCAACTCCACGAAGTCGGGTTCGAGCACGGTATCGAAGCTGGGCATGGGAAAACGCCGTTCAATGCAGAGAGAGCACGATCATCGGTCAAAATTCTGCCATGCCCAACGCCGCAGCCAGCGCTTTACCGATCGAACATGGCGTGAACCTGCGCACGTTCAACAGCTTCGGCTTGCCGGCCACGGCCCACACCTTGGTGCGCGTGGACAGCGACGCGGCACTGCGCCGCGTCATCGACCACCCCGATCTGGGCCGCGCGCCGAAGTTCATCCTCGGCGGCGGCAGCAACGTGATCTTCACCCGCGACCCCGAGGCGGTGGTGCTGAAGGTCGAAGTTCGCGGCCTGCGCCTGGTGCAGGAGCGAGTCGACGCCTGGATCGTCGAGGCCGGCGCCGGTGAAAACTGGCACGACACGGTGGCCTGGACTCTGGCCCAGGGCTGGCCGGGGCTGGAGAACCTGGCGCTGATCCCGGGCTCGGTGGGCGCGGCGCCGGTGCAGAACATCGGCGCCTACGGCGTCGAGCTGAAAGACCGCTTCCATTCGCTCGACGTACTCGACCTGGTCACCGGACGCAGCGTCACGCTCGGTGCGGCGATGTGCCACTTCGGCTACCGCGACAGCGTTTTCAAGCATGACCTGGCGGGCAAGGGCGTCATCACCCGCGTGCGCTTTGCCTTGCCGCGGCCCTGGCAGCCGGTGGTCGGCTACCTCGAGCTCGAACGCAAGATGCACGAGACCGGTAATGCCGCACCGGATGCGAAGACCATCTTCGACTGGGTCAGTACGATCCGCCGCGCCAAGCTGCCCGACCCGGCGCTGATCGGCAATGTCGGCAGCTTCTTCAAGAACCCGGTGGTCAGCGTCGAGCAATGCCGCGACATCATCGGCCGCGACCCCGAGGTGGTGCATTACCCGTTGCCCGATGGCACGATCAAGTTGGCCGCCGGCTGGCTGATCGATGCCTGCGGCTGGAAGGGCAAATCGATCGGCCGTGCCGGTGTCTATGAGAAGCAGGCTCTTGTGCTCGTGAATCGCGGCGGCGCGAGCGGCGCTGAAGTCGTGACGCTGGCGCGGGCGATTCAGGAGAGCGTCTACGGCCGCTTTGGCATTCGCCTGGAGCCCGAGCCGGTAGTCATCTGATGATGCCTCACTTGACCCGGACGGCAGACTTCGGCCGAAACGCCTTGCACACCGACTCATCGGTCTCGAAGTAAGGCCCGCCGATCAGATCGATGCAATAGGGCACCGCCGCAAAAATCCCGTGCACCGGCGGTGACGCCGCAGGCAAGCCCTGCAAGGTCTCGGCGATCGACTTCGGCTGCCCCGGCAGGTTGATGATCAGGCACTGCTTGCGGATCACCGCGAGTTGCCGCGACAGGATCGCCGTCGGCACGAAGTTCAAGCTGATCTGGCGCATCTGCTCGCCGAACCCGGGCATCACCTTGTCGGCCACCGCCAGCGTGGCTTCCGGCGTCACGTCGCGCAAGGCCGGGCCGGTGCCGCCAGTGGTCAGCACCAGATGGCAGTGGTGGTGGTCCACCAGCTCGATCAAGGCTTCGGCAATGCCGTCTTCCTCGTCGGGGATCACCCGCGTGTCCCACTCGATCGGATTGCGCAGCGCACGCGTCAGCCAGGCCTGCAGCGCCGGGATGCCCTTGTCTTCGTAGACGCCGGCCGAGGCGCGGTCGCTCACCGACAGCAGGCCGATCTTGACGCGGTCGTGGGTCTCACTCATGGGCTGCCACCAACACGGGTTTGAGGAACTGGAACAACTCGCGCCAGGCCCGGCCATGGCGCTGCTCGGGCGGCAGCGCGGCCTCCTTGCGCGCATTGCGGATGAGGGTGCGCAGTTGCTGCGCGTCACTGCCGGGGTGCGCCGCGAGCCAGCGCGTCAAGGCTTCGTCGTCGGCCACCAGCTCCACTCGCCAATGCTCGGCGCGGTGCAAGGCCAGCGCATCGTGCGCCTGGCCGAGCTGGGCTTGGGCGACGGCTTCCTGCAAGGGCGCCAGGTCGGCCTGGCGCATCAGCTTGCCGATGAGCTGGCGGTGGCGGCGCCGGCCTTCGTGCGAGCGCGTGCGCTGGTACTCGTGCAGCGCGTCGCGCAGCGCATCGGGCATCGGGGTAGCGGCCAGGCGGGCATCGGACAGTGCGGCCAGCGCTTCGCCCAGCGACTGTTGCTCGTGCGCCTGCTTTTTCAGCGCGGTCTTGCTCGGGCGCTCGGCAACATCGGTGTCGTCTTCGGTGATCGGAACAAAACGGGTCATGCGCTGGGGTGCTTCGTGGGCTGCTCGGTATGATAGTTCTCAGCCCTCCACGATTGACCCCGATGAACCGACACACCGGCTTTGCCTACACCCGCGACCAATTCCAGCAGACGGTGGAAGACACGCTCGCCGCGGCCCGCCGGGCCGGCGCCAGCGACGCCGGGGCCGAGGTGTCGGAGGGCGTGGGCCTGTCGGTATCGGTGCGCTTGGCCGAGCTGGAAAACGTCGAGCGCAACCGCGACAAGTCGCTCGGTGTCACGGTGTATGTGGGCCAGCGCCGTGGCAACGCCAGCACTTCGGACTTCTCGCGCACGGCGATCGAGCAGACCGTGCAGGCGGCCTACGACATTGCCCGCTTCACGGCTGAAGACCCGGCCGCCGGCCTGCCCGACGCGGCCGATGTGGCCAGCGCGGCCGATGGCGAGCGCGACCTCGAGCTGATGCATCCCTGGGCCATCGACGCCGAGGCCGCCGCCACGCTGGCGCTGCGATGCGAAGCGGCGGCGATGGGCACCGACCGGCGCATCACCAACTCCGAAGGCGCAGGGGTGAGCGCGCAGCAGTCGCACTTCTTCATGGGCAACACGCGCGGCTTTCGCGGCGGCTATGCCAGCTCGCGGCACTCGCTGTCGGTGGCGCCGATTGCATCACTGTCCACCGGCAAGGGCGAGCCGGACATGCAGCGCGACTACTGGTACAGCTCGATGCGCGACGCGCGCGAGTTGGCCGCACCCGAGGCGGTGGGCCGCTACGCCGCCGAGCGTGCGCTGTCGCGCCTGGCTTCGCGCAAGGTCGCCACCTGCGAGGTGCCGGTGCTGTTCGAATCGACCCTGGCCGCCGGCCTGCTCGGCGCTTTCGTGCAGGCCACTTCGGGCGGCTCGCTCTACCGCAAGGCGAGTTTTCTCGAAGGCTGCCTGGGACAGGTGGCACTGGCGCCGCACCTGGACCTGCGCGAAGACCCGCACCTGATCAAGGGCAAGGGCAGTGCGCCGTTCGACGACGAAGGCGTGCGCACGCGCGCTCGCAGCGTGGTCGAGGCCGGTGTCGTGCAGGGCTACTTCCTGTCGAGCTACTCAGCGCGAAAGCTCGGCATGAAGACAACCGGCCATGCCGGCGGCTCGCACAACCTGGCCCTGACCAGCCGCCTGACAAAGCCCGGCGACGACCTCGACGCGATGTTGCGCAAACTGCACCGCGGCCTGTTCGTGATCGAGCTGATGGGCCAGGGCGTCAACTACGTTACCGGCGACTACTCGCGCGGTGCGGCCGGCTTCTGGGTCGAGCGCGGACGCATCGTGCACCCGGTGC
>JANOKY010000152.1:0-9327 GCA_031419635.1 Burkholderiales bacterium
TGCGGGATGTTGTTGGTGAAGCAGAGCACGTTCTCGCTGTAGCCGTCGTTCCACTGCATCGCCACGTCGGTGGTGATGGTCGTGCCCTGATCGCTCTGCTTTTCGCCGATGGCGCCGAAGATGGTCGGGTGCAGCACCTTCTTGCCGGTGTTGATGAAGCTGACGAAACCCTTGACGCCGCCGGCGAAAGCGAAGGTGTCTTCCTTGTTGTTGCGCTCGTCGACCAGGCGGATCTTTACGCCGTTGTTCAGGAAGCTCAGCTCGCGCAGCTTCTTGGCGATGATGTCGTAGTGAAAATCGATGTTGGAGAAGATTTCCAGGTCGGGCAGGAAATGCACCTCGGTGCCGCGCTTCTCGGTTTCGCCGGTGACCTTCATCGGGCTGATGGCAAAACCATCGCGATGCTCGATCAGGCGCTCCTGCGGGATGCCCTGGCGGAACTCCATGTAGTGCACCTTGCCATCGCGGCGCACCGTCAGGCGCAACCACTTCGACAGACCGTTGACGCAGCTCACGCCCACGCCGTGCAAGCCGCCCGAGACCTTGTAGCTGTTCTGGTTGAACTTGCCGCCGGCATGCAGCTCCGTCAGCGCGATTTCCGCCGCACTGCGTTTGGGCTCGTGCTTGTCGTCCATCTTCACGCCGGTGGGGATGCCGCGGCCGTTGTCGGTGACGCTGATCGAGTTGTCGGTGTGGATCGTAACGACGATGTCGTCGCAATGCCCGGCCAGCGATTCGTCGATCGAGTTGTCGACGACCTCGAACACCAGGTGGTGCAGGCCGGTGCCGTCCGACGTATCGCCGATGTACATGCCGGGGCGCTTGCGCACGGCTTCCAGGCCTTCTAGGATCTGGATCGCACCTTCGCCATAGGCGTCGGAATGTTGCTGCGGGGTCGGTTGGGGTTCGCTCATTGCTCGTTTCGTTGCATCGCCATAAAACCGAAGCGGACCAATCGTCAATTTGGCCCGCTCGGTTGTCGAGGTACTTGCACCCGCGCTAAATGCGCATCGGCATCACCACGTACTTGAAGCCCGGCTGCTCTGGCAGCGTGAACAAGGCGCTCGAACTGGTGTCTTGCAGTTCGAGCTTGACCATCTCGACGCTGGTGTTGGCCAGCGCGTCGATCAGGTAGGTGACGTTGAAACCGACCTCGATCGTGTCGCCGGCATAATCGATCTCGAGCTCTTCCTTGGCCTCTTCCTGCTCGGCGTTGCTGGAGGAAATGCGCAAAGTGCCGGGTTCGATGTTGACGCGCACCGCCTTGAATTTCTCGCTGGTCATGATCGCAGCACGTTGCAGGCTCGACAACAAGGGCGCGCGGCCCAGGGTGACCGCGTTCTTGTGGTTCTTCGGCACCACGCGGTTGTAGTCGGGGAACTTGCCCTCGACCAGCTTGGTTACGAACTCCATGCCCGAGAACGCGAACTTGGCCTGGTTGCCGGCAAAGCGCATCTCGATCGGCGTGTCTTCGTCCTTCAGCAGCCGTTGCAGCTCAAGTACCGTCTTGCGCGGCAGGATGACTTCCTGCTTGGGCATGTCGACTTCGAGCGTGGCTTGCGCCAGCGCCAGGCGGTGGCCGTCGGTGGCCACCAGGGTCAACAACTTGCCTTCGGCGATGAACAGGATGCCGTTGAGGTAGTAGCGGATATCGTGCACCGCCATCGCGAAGTGCACCTGGTTGACCAGGTTGCGCAGCGTCTTCTGCGGCACCGCGAAGGCCGGGCCGAAATCGACCGCTTCGTTGACCAGCGGAAAGTCTTCGGCCGGCAGCGTTTGCAGCGTGAAGCGGCTCTTGCCGCCTTGCAGCGTCAGCTTGTTCTGGTTCGAGCTCAGCGTCACCACCTGGTCGGCCGGCAGGGTACGCAGGATGTCGATCAGCTTGCGCGCACCGACGGTGGTCGAGAAGCTGCCGGCGTCTCCGCCCAGTTCGGCCTTGGTGCGCACCTGGATTTCGAGGTCACTGGTCGTGAACTCCAGCTCACCGGCGTTCTTGCGCAGCAGCACGTTGGCCAGAATCGGCAAGGTGTGGCGGCGTTCGACGATGCCCGCCACGGCCTGCAAGGCACCGAGCAGTTTTTCTTGCGCTGCTTTGAGAACGATCATGTTGTCTTCCTCTTAGGTACTTGATCTCATTGGTAGTGCTAGTAGAGCCGCACCCCAACTGTGGAGAAGCCTATTTTCACCTGTTCGATCAAAGGCTTAGGTCCCGATGAACCCTGTGCGCGGGGGCCTGGTTCGAGGGCGCACGAAACGACAACAACTTGGCCAATGTCGCCTGGCCTGTGGACAGAGGGTCAGTTGAGCCGAAGTTGTCCCCAGCCTTGTCAATTGACATTCGTCTCAACCCTTGAGCGTTTGTTCGAGCACATGCAGTTGCTGGTTCAGCTCGGTATTCTTCTGCCGCTCGCCGCCGATCTTGCGCACCGCATGCAGCACCGTGGTGTGGTCACGGCCGCCGAAGTTGTCGCCGATCTCGGGCAGGCTCTTCTGCGTCATCTCCTTGGCCAGGTACATCGCGATCTGGCGTGGCCGGGCGATGCTGGCCGGGCGCTTCTTGCTGTACATATCGGCGACCTTGATCTTGTAGAAGTCGGCCACCGTCTTCTGGATGTTCTCGACCGAGACCTGCCGGTTCTGGATCGACAGCAGATCTTTCAACGCTTCGCGGGCCAGCGCTATGTTGATTTCCTTTTGCGAGAAGCGCGAATAGGCCAGCACCTTGCGCAGTGCGCCTTCCAATTCGCGCACGTTGGCGCGCACGTTCTTGGCGACGAAGAAGGCCACGTCTTCGGGCATCGGCGAGCCCTCGGCGTCGGACTTGCGAATCAGGATCGCCACGCGCATCTCCAGCTCGGGCGGCTCGATCGCCACCGTCAGGCCGGCGTCGAAGCGGCTGGTCAGGCGCTCGTCGATATCGGCCAAGCCCTTCGGGTAGGTGTCGCTGGTCATGATGATGTGCGCCTTCTTCGCCAGCAGGGCTTCGAAGGCGTTGAAGAACTCCTCCTGCGTGCGCTCCTTGCCGGCGAAGAACTGCACGTCGTCGATCAGCAGCAGATCGAGCGAGTGGTACTTGGCCTTGAGCTCGTCGAAGGTCTTGCGCTGGTAGTTCTTCACCACGTCGCTGATGAACTGCTCGGCGTGCAGGTACAGGATGCGCGCATCGGGCCGGTCTTTGAGCAGCGCATTGCCCACCGCGTGAACCAGGTGCGTCTTGCCCAGGCCGACGCCGCCGTAGATGAACAGTGGGTTGTACATCTGTCCCGGCGCGCCCGCGACATGCAGCGCGGCGGTGCGCGCCATCTGGTTGGCGCGGCCAGCCACCAGGGTGTCGAAGGTCAGCGCCGCGTTCAGGCGGTGTTGTGGCAGCGTCACCGTGGACGCGCGGGTCGCGGCCAGCAAAGGTGACTTCAGCATGTTGCCGTTGAGCGCAGCGCCGACCGCAATGGTGGGCGCAGACGCAGTCGACGTCGCCTCGCGCGGCGCAAGCTGCAAGTCAAGCCTGACCGGTTTGCCGGCCAGCCTGCTCAGCACCCCTTCGATGCGCGCGGCGTACTGCGAGCGAATCCAGTCGAGCTTGAAGCGATTCGGCACCCGCAGCGAAACCACGGTGGAGCCGGTGGCGTCACAGGCCGCGCTCACTTCCCCCGGCGGCAGTGGCCGGATCCAGGTATTGAATTGCTGTTCGGGCAACTCGGCAGCCAGTTGCGAGCAGCCGCGTTGCCAAAGGTCATCGCTCATTGTGGACAAGTTCTTCTGGAGCGGCCGGATTGTAGACCAGTCTGACCCAGCCATGGATGGTTATCCACAGCGTCAGCCTGCGCCACAGTCCGGCGTGCCGCCAGTCTTTGTGAGGCAAGTCGTTGACCGCAAACGACTTTCTTGCTGTAATCGCGAGTTTCCCTGATTTCCGCACACCTACCGCCCAGACCCAGCCATGAAACGCACCTACCAAGCCTCGAAGACCCGACGCGCCCGCACCCACGGCTTTCTCGTGCGCATGAAGACCCGTGGCGGACGTGCGGTGATCGCCGCGCGCCGCGCCAAAGGCCGCAAGCGCCTGGCTGTCTGACGCCGCCCGCGCCGGCTCGTTTGCCAGCCGCACCGGGCCCGATCGCGCGCGGTACGCAGGCCGGTGCCGCCGACAGCGCCCCGGCAACACGCCAGCCATGGCGCATCCTGAAGAGGGCCGACTTCGCCGCCGCGCTGGCCGCCCCCGTCCTGGCCAAGAGCCCCCATTTCGTGCTGCACCACCTTGCCGCGGGCCCCGCCTCGGCCGTTTGGCGGCCACGCGAGGCAGTTGTGCCAGAGATATCAACAATTGCCGCACCAAACTCGACCTCTTCTGTGGATAACATTGAACTGACAGACCAATGGTGGCTTGGCCTCGTGGTCCCGAAGCGGCATGCCCGGCGCGCGGTGACGCGCAACCTGCTCAAGCGCCAGATGCGCGCGCAGGCCGATGGTTACCAGGCGCAACTGGCCCCCGGCCAATGGCTGATCCGCTTGCGTGCCCCGTTCGATCCGCGGCAGTTCCCGAGCGCCGCGTCGGCGCAATTTCGCAAGGCTGCGCGCAGCGAGCTCGACCAGGTTTTCGCCGGAGCCCTGCGCGTATGAGCCGCCGGGCCGCTCCCAAGGCGAATACCGCAGTGCGATGCACGGACGTTGCCTGATGAGCGGGCTCGGCGCGGCCCTGAAGCTGTGGCCGCGGCGCGCGCTGGCTTGGCCTGTGCGCGCCTACCGCTTCTTTCTCAGCCCCTGGCTGGGCAGCGCCTGCCGCTTCGAGCCCACCTGCTCGCGTTATGCGCTCGATGCGCTGGAGCGGCATGGCGCCGCGGCGGGCAGCTACCTGGCCGCGCGGCGCGTGCTGCGCTGCCATCCCTGGTGCAACGGCGGGCTCGACCCGGTGCCGCCTGCCGCGCTTCCCTCGAATCCTTTGACCAAGAGCCTTTCATGACCGATATCCGTCGCACCCTGCTGTGGGTGGTGTTCACGATGTCGCTCGTCCTGCTGTGGGATGGGTGGAACAAGCACACCGGCCAGCCGTCGATCTTCGGCCCCTCGGCGGCACGGCCGGCCGCGTCGGCTCCACCGCTGGCGGCCACGGCGTCGCAAGTCGGCGTGCCGGCACCGGTGAGCACGACGCTGCCGGGCCTTGCCGCAACCGCGACCAACGCAGGCACTGCACCAGCCGGTGCGGTACCTGCCAGCGGCACGGCCGCGCCCGGCGAACTGGTGGTCATCAGCACCGACTTGGTCAAGGCCAGCTTCGACAGCAACGGCGGCAATCTGGTGCGCCTGGAGTTGCTGCGCCACACTGACGTCGAAGACCGCCAGCGCCATGTGCTGCTGTTCGACCAGAGCGCCGAGCGCTCCTATTCGGCGCAGAGCGGCCTGGTGGCCACTCAGCCGGGTGCGAGCTTGCCCAATCACTACAGCGCGATGAAGCGCGTGCCCGGCGCAACGGCCCTGGCCGAAGGCGCCAACGAGCTGCAAGTGCGCTTCGAGTCGGCCGGTGACGGCGGCGTGAAGCTGGCCAAGATTTACACCTTCAAGCGCGGCGACTACAGCATCGGTGTGCGCCACGAGGTGCAAAACACCGGTGCCGCGCCGGTGGCCACGCAGTTGTACCTGCAGCTCGCGCGCGACGGCAACCCGCCGCGCGGCGAGTCGTCGTTCTACTTCACCTTCACCGGCCCGGCGGTCTACACCGAGGCGAAGAAGTTCGAGAAGGTCGACTTCAAGGACATCGAGAAGGGCAAGATCGCCCACGCCACCAGTGCCAGCGACGGCTGGGTGGCGATGGTCCAGCATTACTTCACGTCGGCCTGGCTGGTGCCGGCGGGAACACCGCGCGAGTTCCGCACCGCCAAGGTCTCGAACAACCTGTACTCGGTGGCGATGGTGCTGCCGCTGGGCGAGATTGCGCCGGGCGCAACCAAGGTCCACGAAGCCACCCTCTTCGCCGGCCCGCAGGAAGAAAACAAGCTTGCCGCGATGGCGCCGGGGCTGGATCTGGTCAAGGACTACGGCTGGTTCACGGTGCTCGCCAAGCCGCTGTTCTGGCTGCTCGACAACCTGAACAAAGTGCTCGGCAACTGGGGCTGGTCGATCGTCGCCCTGGTGGTGCTGCTGAAGATTGCCTTTTACTGGCTCAACGCCAGCGCCTACCGCTCGATGGCCAAGATGAAGGCCGTCGGCCCGCGCGTGGCCGACTTGCGCGAACGCTCCATGGACAAGCCGCAGTTGATGCAGCAGGAAATGATGCGCATCTACCGCGAGGAGAAGGTCAACCCGCTCGGTGGCTGCCTGCCGATCGTGGTCCAGATGCCCTTCTTCATCGCCCTGTACTGGGTGCTGCTGTCGAGTGTCGAGATGCGCAACGCGCCGTGGATCGGCTGGATCACCGACCTCTCGGCCAAGGATCCCTGGTTCATCCTGCCGGTACTGATGACAGCCTCGTCGCTGTTCCAGGTCTGGCTCAACCCGACACCGGCCGACCCGATGCAGGCCAAGATGATGTGGATGATGCCGCTGGCTTTCGGCGTCATGTTCTTCTTCTTCCCGGCCGGCCTGGTGCTGTACTGGCTGACCAACAACATCCTGTCGATCACGCAGCAGTGGGTCATCAACCGCAAGCTGGGCGTCAACAAGTAGCCGCGCCGGCGTGGCGTGAACTGCGCACGAATGCGGGGGTCTTGCCGCGTTTCGGGGGTTGAGTCGGCGCGCCGTTACCGCGACGATGCAGCCATGCGGGGTTGACCCGGCGCGACTCGCAAGAGTCCTCCGCCGCGTCAGGAGCGTTTCACTTCACTCCCCCCGCGCCAAATTCAAAAAGGCCCGAAGGCACCGCAGCGACAATCGCGCGGTGCCTTATTCATTGCCGCTGCCGCAAGATCCGATCGTCGCCATCGCCACCGCGCCCGGTCGCGGCGGCGTGGGCATTGTGCGGGTGTCGGGGCACGATCTGGCGGCGTTGATTGAGGCCCTGACCGGCCGCAGCTTGACGCCGCGCTTGGCCCACTACACCACGCTGCGCGACGGCCACGGCGAGGCCATCGACCAGGGCCTGGCGATCCACTTCCCGGCCCCGCACTCCTACACCGGCGAGGACGTGCTCGAGCTGCAGGCCCATGGCGGCCCGGTGCTGCTGCAACTGCTGCTGGCGCGCTGCCTCGAAGCCGCGGCCGTACTCGACACTGAGACGCAGCGCCCGCGCCTGCCCCACCTGCGTCTGGCCCAGCCCGGCGAATTCACGCAGCGCGCCTTTCTCAACGGAAAGCTCGACCTGGCCCAGGCCGAGGCGGTGGCCGACCTGATCGACGCCGGCACCGAAGCGGCGGCACGCTCGGCCAGCCGCTCGCTCGGCGGCGCGTTCTCGCGCGAGATCGAGGCCCTGGCCGCGCGCATCGTCGAGCTGCGCACCCTGGTCGAAGCCACGCTGGACTTCCCAGAAGAAGAGATCGACTTCCTCGAACGCGCCGACGCCCGGGGCCGGCTCGCCGCCATCGTCGCCGTGCTGGATGGTGTGCTCGACCGCACGCGCCAGGGCGCGCTGCTGCGCGAGGGCATGACGGTGGTGCTGGCCGGCCAGCCCAACGTCGGCAAAAGCTCGCTGCTCAACGCCCTGGCCGGCGCCGAGCTGGCCATCGTCACGCCGATCGCCGGCACCACCCGCGACAAGATCGGCCAGACGATCCAGATCGAAGGCGTGCCGGTGCATGTGGTCGACACCGCCGGCCTGCGCGAGGCCAGCGAACCGGGCGACGAAGTCGAGCGCATCGGTATCGCCCGCAGTTGGGCCGAGATCGAGCAGGCCGACGCGGTGGTCTTCCTGCACGACCTGACGCGCGTCGGCGAGCCAGCCTACGAGGCGGCTGACGACGCCATTGCCGCCCGCCTGCACCTCAGCGACAGCGCGCGCGTGCTGCATGTCCACAACAAGCGCGACGCGGCGGCTGGGGTGGCGGCCGACGGCCTGTGCCTGTCGGCGCGCACCGGCGAGGGCTTGCAAGACCTGCGCCGCGCCCTGCTCGAACGCGCCGGCTGGCATGCCAGCCCCGAAGGCGTGTACATCGCCCGCACCCGCCATGTATTGGCGCTGCGGCGCTGCGGCGAGCACCTCGGCCAGGCCCAGGCGCTGGCCGCCCGCGCCGACGCCGCGCTCGACCTGCTGGCCGAGGAACTGCGGCTGGCCCACAACGCGCTGGGCGAAATCACCGGCGCCTTCAGCGCCGATGACCTGCTCGGCGAAATCTTCGGCCGCTTTTGCATCGGCAAGTGAGCGCTGCGCCCTGTACGGGCTGAAACCCGCCCCCCGCTCGGGCGATTGATGAGCGCGGCGCGAATTTCGATAATGCGGCGCTGCCCACGGTCCCTCTGTGGGCGGCCGACACCATGGACATCCAGGAACTCTTCGACGCCGTGCACTCGCTCAATGCCGAGGATGCCTTCAAGCCGCGCCTGTCGATCGAACAATGGCGCGCCTTCCAGACCTTCCTGACGCGTCACGAGATCCGTGCCGGCGACCTGCTGGTCAAGCAGGCCGACCATGACCGCACGATGTATCTGCTCGAACGCGGCACGCTACAGGTCTTCGTCAGCAACGCCAGACCGGGCGTGTCGCGCTTGTCGATCCTTCGCGCCGGCTCGGTGGTCGGCGAAGCGGGCCTGTTCAGCGACCAGCCGCGCATGGCCAACGTCGAGGCCATGACCGCCTGCGTGGTCTGGGCCTTGCGCGGCCCGCGGTTGGAAGAGCTGATCGCGCGCAACCCGATGCTGGCGGTCGAGCTGGTGCGCGCCGCCGCCGCCGTGATGGGCGTGCGCATGCGCGCCAACATAGAACAGGGCCAGGCGGTGAGCTGAACGCAGCGGGGCGCAGCGCGCCTCACTGCCCGCGCCGCTCCGCCGGGGGCCTTCGCGGACCGCCGGGTGCGGCGCTCACGACTGCAGCAGCTTCGCCTCGGCCAACGCCAGGGCCTCGGGCAGGCCCGACAACACCAGGGTGTCGCCCGCGGCCAGCACCATCACATCCTGCGCCGGCTGCACCTGGCCGGTAGCGCGGCGCACCGAAACCACCCTCACGCCCACTGCCTCGAGCGCCTGCGCCGCCAGCGGCCGGCCCAGGCAGGGTGCGGCCAGCGGCAGGCTCACGCTGAGCAGGCGTGCTTGCTGCAGCTCTTCCACCGTGTCGTCGTCGGCGCCGTGGAAGTAGCCGCGCAGCAATCCGTAGCGGGCGTCGCGGGCGTCGCGGGCGATGCGGATGACGCGGCGCATCGGCACGCCCACCAGGGCCAGCGCGTGGCTGGCCAGCATCAGCGAGCCCTC
>JANOKY010000153.1:0-2568 GCA_031419635.1 Burkholderiales bacterium
GGCTTTTGGCCCGGTGCGGTCAGTGCCGCATTGCTTGAACAGTCGCGCATATTCGGCGCGTTTGCGACATGCGGTCAAGCAGGGCAACCCTGCGGCATTGCCTGCCACATGACCGGCCTTCGGGTTCACCCACCCCCGATCCGCGCGGGGCGCTGCGCGGCCCCTGCTAAGCTGGCACGACCATGAAGCTCATCATCCGCTGGCTGTTGCTGGCCGCCGCCCTGCTGCTGGTGGCCTACCTCTACCCCGGTGTGTCGATCACCAGCTTCGGCGCTGCGCTGATCGCGGCCTTGGTGCTGGGCCTGCTCAACACCATCGTGCGGCCGCTGCTGGTGTTGTTGACGCTGCCCGTCACGGTGCTCACGCTCGGGCTGTTCCTGTTCGTCATCAACGCGCTGATGTTCTGGGCCGCCGCCAGCCTGCTCGCTGGTTTCAACGTCAGCGGCTTCACCGCGGCGCTGATCGGCTCGCTGATCTACAGCCTGTGCGGGATGGTCATCGACGTGGCCGTCGAGCGGCTGTTCAACCGGGCCTGATCAGCGCCTGACCCGCGGGTTCGCAGCTACTGCGGCGGCTCTTGCCGGCCGCGCTCGCCACGCGCTTCGGCTAATTGGGCCCGGCGCAGGGCGCTCAGGTCGCGCAGGCGCGAATCGATGATCGAGGCTTCGATGAAATCGGGCGCGGCGCTGCTGCTGCGCGCCTGGCGCTGCGCGGCGCGCAGGCGGTCCATCGCGCCGCCGATGTCGCCCAGCGCGGCGTGCGATTCGGCTTCGGCACGCAGCGCGCGCAGGTGCAGGCCCAGCGCCTCGGCGCATTGCGCCAGCAGCGCCCAGGCGGTGGCGTCGCCGCGGCGCTCGGCCACCCAGGTTTGCAGCGCTTCGGCGCTGGCGCGCAGCGTGGCGTTGTCATTGCCGCGCGAGGCTTCGAGCGCGGCCTGGGCGCGGGCCAGCAGCAGCGGCCGCGATGAGCCGGGGCCAGCCGCGTCGCGCGCCGCCAGGCTGCGCGCGGCCTGTGTGGCCTGGCCATTGGCTTGCAGTGCCTGCGCCTGCAGCAAGGCCAGGGCCTGACCGGCGCGCGCGTCGGCCGGGGCGGCGCTGCGGGCCAGCGGCACGGCCGCATCGACCGCGGCCTGGGCGCGGGCGCCTTCGCGCAATTGCAGTGAGGCCAGCGCGCTGGAATACAGCGCCACCACGCGCTCGCTGGCGGAAGCGTTGGGCGCGGGCACGTCCTGGCCCTGCTGCCGGCGCAGCGCGGGCACGCTGCTGTCCATCAAGACGCGGGCGCGGGCCTGCATCATCAAGTGGTCGAGCGGCGATTGGGCCGCGCTGCGCACGCCGCTGGCGGCCTCGACGCGGGTGCGCGCCTCGCCGATGCGCTCGACCGTCAGCGGGTGCGAGCGCAGGTAGGGAAACGCGCCGTTGTCGTTCAGGCGCGAGGCGTGCTCGAGCTTCTCGAACATTGCGGCCACGCCGATCGGTGCGAAGCCGGCGCTGTTGTGCACGCCCCAGCCGATGCGGTCGGCCTCGCGCTCCATGTCGCGCGAAAAGTTGAGCTGGCCCTGGGCCATCGCGGCCTGGCTGCCGACGATCACCGCCTGCGTGGCGTCGCCATTGCCGCTGCGGCTGGTGGCCAGCACACCCAGGATCAGCGCCGCCAGGCCGATCAGCGATTGGCGCGAGGAGCTGGCGATGCTGCGCGCGATGTGCCGCTGGGTGACGTGCGACATCTCGTGCGCCAGCACGGCGGCCAGCTCGTCGCGGCTGCTGGTCATGGCGATCAGGCCCAGGTGCACGCCGACAAAACCGCCGGGCAGTGCGAAGGCGTTGACCGATCGGTCGCGCACCAGGAACGGCTCCCAGGCCAGCGCGGTGTCGGTGTCGGCTGTTATGTCGCCGCGCTGCCGCGCCGCGGCCAGCAGCGGCGTCCACAGCGATTGCACATAGTCGAGCAACAGCGGGTCGTCGAGGTAATCCGGGTCGCGGCGCAACTCGGCCATGATCTGGTCACCCAGGTGGCGTTCGGTGCCGACAGTGAAGTCTTCACCGGCCGAGTCCCCCAGCGCCGGCAGGCGGATCGCCGAGCCGGGCGGCTGGGCCTGGGCCCAGGGTGACACGGGGACGGCGCTGGCCAGCGCGGCGGCCAGCAGCAAACGGGCAGGGAGTTTTCTCATGGGCTGGTGGCTATCATGCACCGACCACGTTGCTGCCACGTTTCCGCTCATGACAAGCCCGCCCACCTCGCCGCTGACCCACTTCGACGCCCAGGGCCAGGCGCACATGGTCGATGTGGCAGCCAAGCCGGCCACGCACCGGGTGGCGGTGGCCAGCGGGTCGATCCGGATGCAGCGCGCCACCTTCGAGCTCATCGCCGCGGGCTCGGTGAAAAAGGGCGACGTGATCGGCGTGGCGCGCATCGCCGCGATCCAGGCTGCCAAGCGCACCGCCGAGCTGATTCCGCTGTGCCACCCGTTGGCGCTCACCCGCGTGGCCGCCGAGTTCGCGCTCGATGCGCAACTGCCGGGGGTGCATTGCACCGTAACCGCCGAAACCGTGGGCGCCACCGGCGTCG
>JANOKY010000154.1:0-2435 GCA_031419635.1 Burkholderiales bacterium
GTTGCCCGACCAGCAGTTCGCCAACCTGTACTGGTTCCGCGCCGACCTGTTCGCCAAGCCGGAATACAAGGACAAGTTCAAGGCCAAGTACGGCTACGACCTGGGCGTGCCGCTGAACTGGAGCGCCTACGAAGACATCGCCGCGTTCTTCACCAATGACGTGAAGCAGATCGACGGCAAGCCGATCTATGGCCACATGGATTACGGCAAGAAGGACCCCTCGCTGGGCTGGCGCTTCACCGACGCCTGGCTGTCGATGGCCGGCACGGCCGATATCGGCATCCCCAACGGCCTGCCGGTCGATGAATGGGGCATCCGCGTCGCCGACGACAAGTGCACGCCAGTGGGCGCCTCCGTCGCCCGCGGCGGCGCCACCAATTCGCCGGCCGCCGTCTATGCACTGACCAAGTACATCGACTGGATGAAGAAGTTCTCGCCCAAGGAAGCCATCGGCATGACCTTCGGCGAAGCCGGCCCGGTGCCCGCGCAGGGCCAGATCGCGCAACAGATCTTCTGGTACACCGCGTTCACGGCCGACATGATCAAGCCGGGCCTGCCGGTGGTGAATGCCGACGGCACACCGAAGTGGCGCATGGCCCCGGGGCCCAATGGTCCGTACTGGAAGCAGGGCATGCAAAACGGCTACCAGGACGTCGGCTCGTGGACCTTCTTCAAGGACCACGACGCCAACAAGGTGGCCGCGGCCTGGCTCTACGCCCAGTTCGTCACTTCCAAGAGCATCAGCCTGAAGAAGACCATCGTCGGCCTGACGCCGATTCGCGAGAGCGACATCCAGTCGCAGGCCATGACCGACATGGCGCCCAAGCTCGGTGGCCTGGTCGAGTTCTATCGCAGCCCGGCGCGGGTGGCCTGGACGCCGACCGGCACCAACGTGCCCGACTACCCGAAGCTGGCGCAACTGTGGTGGAAGAACGTGGCCGTGGCCGTGACCGGCGAGAAGACGCCGCAGCAGGCGATGGACAACCTGGCCACCGAGATGGACGACGTGATGGGCCGGCTCGAGCGCGCCGGCATGGCCCACTGCCCGCCCAAGCTCAACCCCAAGGGCGACCCGAACAAGTACCTGAGCGACAAGGGTGCGCCGTGGAAGAAGCTGGCCAACGAAAAGCCGAAGGGCGAAACGATCGCCTACGACACGCTGCTGAGTGCGTGGAAGGCAGGCAAGGTGCGCTGACCTGAGGTTTCGAGCCACGGCACATGGCGCGCAACGACTGCGCCTCGTGTGACCGCCGGGCCGCCGGTGCGCTATAGCGGCGCCCGGCGGCCCTTGTTTCGGCTGCGGCACACTCGGACGATGCACCGACACGCCCCCCTGCCGTGCTGACCGGCACCTTGTTCGCGCTGGCCGCCGGCTTGGTGTGGGGCCTGGTGTTTGTGGCGCCGACCTTGTTGCCGGCCTACCCGGCGTTGCTGCTGTCGTGCGCGCGCTACCTGGCCTTCGGCCTGATCGCGCTGCCGCTGGCCTGGTTCGACCTAGCGCGGCTGGCCGAGCTGACGCGCGCCGATTGGCGCGAGGCCTTCAAGCTCAGCGCCATCGGCAACCTGCTGTACTACCTGTGCCTGGCCGCGGCGATCCAGCGTGCGGGCGGGCCGCTGCCGACGATGATCATCGGCACCCTGCCGGTCGTGATTGCGGTCACCTCGAACCTGCGCGATGTGAAGCGCGACGGCCGCCTGCCGTGGCTGCGCATGTTGCCGTCGCTGGGGCTGATCGCCGCCGGTATCGGCTGCGTCAACCAGGCCGAGATCGCCGCGCTGCGGGCTGACCCCGCGGCTGACGTTGCGCGCTATGCCAGCGGTGCGCTGCTGGCCCTTGGTGCCGTGGCTTGCTGGACCTGGTACCCGATCCGAAATGCCGATTGGCTGCGCGCGCACGCTGATCGCAGCCCGAGAACCTGGGCCACGGCGCAGGGCCTGGCGACGTTGCCGCTGGCGGCACTGGGTTTCGTCTTGTTCTGGGCCTGGAGCGCGGCCAGCGGCGGCGCCTTCGCGATGCCGTTCGGCCCGACACCCGCGATGTTCATCGGCCTGATGTTCTCGATCGGCCTGCTGGCTTCCTGGCTCGGCACGCTGTGCTGGAACGAAGCCAGCCAGCGCCTGCCGACCTCGCTGGTCGGGCAGTTGATCGTCTTCGAGACCCTGGCCGCGCTGGCCTATGCCTTCACGTTGCGCGGCCAGGTGCCCGGGCCGGTGACGCTCACCGGCATTGCGCTGCTGGTGGCCGGCGTGATGTGGGCGCTGCGGGTGCGCCCCGAAAAGGCTGCTAGAACCTTACCTGCACACCCAGGCTGACCAGGTCGCGGCTGCGCGGGATCTCGCCTTCGCTGCGAAAGCCCGGCATGCGCGTGACCTGCCAGCGCAGGCCGCTGGCCGGCTCGCTGGCGCTGCCGTTGAGGCGCACGAAGTGCGACCCG
>JANOKY010000155.1:0-6021 GCA_031419635.1 Burkholderiales bacterium
GGGCCGAAGGTGACCGATTGCTGGTCCTTGGCGGGCGCACCCGGGGCTTCCATGGCGGGCCGGCGGCGCAGCACGGCGTGGATGCGGGCGAGCAATTCGCGCGGGTTGAAGGGCTTGGGCAGGTAGTCATCGGCGCCGACCTCGAGGCCGACGATGCGGTCCACATCCTCGACCTTGGCGGTGAGCATGATGATCGGCGTGGCGTCATTGGCCGCGCGAAGGCGGCGGCAGATCGACAAGCCGTCTTCCCCGGGCAGCATCAGGTCGAGCACGATCAGGTCAATCGTCTCGCGGGTGAGCAGCCGGTTGAGCGCCTTGCCGTCTTCGGCGAGCAGCACTTCAAAGCCTTCCTGGGTCAGGTAGCGGCGCAACAGATCGCGGATGCGAGCATCGTCGTCGACGACCACCACACGATCGGGGCGGACATTGGCGGGTGCGTTCATGGGCAGGGCTCCAAATATGTAACAGGGGCATGGTACGGGCGTTTGGCACCGGGTTAACCCTCGATCTGACCCTCCGTTACAAGTCTTTCGGCGCAGCGTGCCCCATCCTTGCTGTCGGCGGCCGTTGTTCACGCTGTGCTGTGCACACTGCGTCGGCAAAACGCAAGCAACCGTCATCGAAAGGATCGAAATGCAAGTCAAGTTCGCCCGCACGCTCGCCCTGGCCACTGCCCTGGTGGCCGCTTTGGCGTCAGTCACCGCGCAGGCCCAGCCTGTGCCCGCACCGCCCAGCGGCGTTCTCAACTTGAGCACGGCGGCCAGCGTCGAAGTCACCAAGGACGTGCTCGCGGTGGCCTTCACCGTCACCCGCGAGGGCAGCGACGCGCAGGCGGTGCAAAGCGGCTTGAAGCAGGCCCTGGACGCGGCACTCGTTGAAGCCCGCAAGATCGCCAAGCCCGGCCTGGTGGAGGTGCAGACCGGCAACTTCTCGCTTTACCCGCGCTACTCGAACCCGACCAAGGGCGGCCAGCCTGCCATCAGCGGCTGGCAGGGCACGGCCGAGTTGATGGTCCAGGGCAAGGACATCACGGCCATCGCCCAGCTCAGCGGACGCATCCAGACCATGGCCATCGCCCGCGTCGGCTACACGCTGTCGCGCGAGGCGCGCGACAAGGTCGAGGCCGACGTGACCGCACAAGCCATCGCCCGCTGGCGCGCCAAGGCCGCGTTGATGAGCCAGCAGTTCGGCTACAGCGGCTATGTCGTGCGCGAGGTCAACGTCGCCACCAACGACTTCCAGCAGCCACCGGTGCCGATGCTGATGAAATCCGCCCGCGCGTCGTCGATGGCCGATGAGGCCCTGCCCACCGAGGCGGGCAAAGGCGAGGTCAGTGCCACTGTCAGTGGCTCCGCACAGATGACCAAGTAACGCCTATTGCGCTAGCCAGCCGCCGTCGACATTGAAAGCGGCGCCCCGGATGTTGTCGGCGGCGGGTGAGCACAGAAACAGCGCCATCTCGCCCAACTGCGCCGGGGTGGTGAATTGCAACGACGGTTGCTTCTCGGCCAGCAGCCGGCGCTTGGCCTCTTCGCCATCGACGCCTTCCTTGGCGGCCCGCGCATCGACCTGCTGCTGCACCAGCGGCGTCAACACCCAGCCGGGGCAGATCGCGTTGGCGGTGATGCCGGTGGTGGCCGTTTCCAGCGCCAGCGCCTTGGTGAAGCCGATCAGGCCATGCTTGGAGGCCACATACGCGCTCTTCGCCGCCGAGGCCACCAGGCCATGGGTCGAGGCGATGTTCAGGATGCGCCCCCAGTTGGCAGCGCGCATGGCGGGCAGCGCCAGCCGCGTGGTGTGGAAGGCCGAGCTGAGGTTGATGGCGATGATCGCGTCCCACTTCTCGACCGGGAAGTCTTCGATGTTGGCCACATGCTGGATGCCGGCGTTGTTGACCAGGATGTCGACGCGGCCCATCGCGCGCACGGCGTAGGCCATCATCTCGGCGATCTGCTCGGGCTGGCTCATGTCGGCGGCGTGGTAGCCGAGCTGCGTGTCGATGCCCTGGAACTCGGCGCGCGCCGCGTCGACATCGCCAAAACCATTGAGCACGATGTGGGCCCCATGGCTGGCCAGCACCTTGGCGATGCCCAGGCCGATGCCGCTGGTGGAACCGGTGACCAATGCGATCTTGCCCGTGAGCATGTGAGAGCCTTTGTGTGGTTGGTAGCATCGATTATCGAACCAGGGAGTGCACCGTGACCGAAGAACCGCGACTCAACCATGTGCAATGCGTGGACACGCCGAGCCCGACGCGCATGGCGCTTCACCGCATGGCCTATTGGGAATGGGGCGATCCGGCCAACACGCGGGTGCTGGTCTGCGCGCATGGCCTGGCGCGGCAGGGGCGTGACTTCGACACCCTGGCGCGTTCGCTCAGCGGCGTCTACCGCGTGGTCTGCCCGGATGTCGTCGGCCGTGGCCGCTCCGATTGGCTGCAGAACCCGATCGGCTACCAGGTGCCGCAGTACGTCGCCGACATGGTTACGCTGCTGGCGCGGCTCGATGCCGGCAGCATCGATTGGGTCGGCACCTCGATGGGCGGCCTGATCGGCCTGGGCGTGGCCGCGCTGGCCGGCTCGCCGTTGCGCCGGTTGGTGCTGAACGACATCGGCCCGACGATCGAAGCTGCGTCGCTGGTGCGCATCGGCACCTACCTCGGCACGCCCGCCCACTGGCGCACACTCGACGAGGCCGCTGCGGCCATCTGGGCGATATCGACCAGCTTTGGCCCGCACACGCGCGAGCAGTGGCTGGCGCTGACCGAGCCGCAGTTGGTGCCCGACGAGCAAGCCGGCCCGGCCGGATTCAAGCCGCACTATGACCCCGGCATCGCCGTGCCGTTTCATGCCGCCACGCCCGAGATCGCCAAGGCCGGCGAAGCGCTGCTGTGGCAGGCCTATGACAGCCTCGCCCTGCCGACGCTGCTGCTGCGCGGCGCCGACAGCGATTTGCTTTCGCACGCCACCGCGCAAGGCATGACCGAGCGCGGCCCGCGTGCGCGCCTGGTCGAGTTTGCCGGTGTCGGCCATGCGCCGACCCTGGTGCAAGCCGATCAAGTGCAGGTGGTGCGCGAGTTCCTTCTGGCGCAATGAAGACTTCTGCGGCTGCGGCGCAGACTACCGCGCCGATCGTTCAACTGGCCGACGCTGCGCCGGCCGACGCCACCCAGGCCGATCACGGTGCGGCCGCGCTGTTGCGTGCGCGGGCCTTTGCCGAGCCGCTGCTCACCGGCCACCAACTCGACACCGGCGAAGACGCGCTGGCCCATGCCGATGGCGTGGCCGCCGTGTTGTGCGCCATCGGCGCAGCCCCGGCGATGCAGGCCGCCGCCTATTTAGTCTATGCCGGCGACTGGCTGCAGCGGCCCGAAGAAGTGGTCGCCAAGGCCTTCGGCCCGAGCTACGCCAGCCTGGTCGGCCACACCCGCAAGCTGGTGCAGATTCAGCGCGCCGCGCGCCAGGCCCACCCGGCGGGCGACGCGGCTGCGCAGGCCGAGCAGACCGAGCGCGTGCGCAAGATGCTGCTGGCGTTTTCGCGTGACCTGCGCGTGGTGCTGCTGCGCCTGGCCTCGCGCCTGCAAACCCTGCGCTGGCATGCCGCCGCGCGGGTGGCCTGCCCCGAACAGGTGGCGCGCGAGTCGCAGCAGGTGTTCGCGCCGCTGGCCAACCGGCTGGGCATCTGGCAGATCAAGTGGGAGCTCGAAGACCTGGCCTTTCGCTTCCTGCAGCCGGCCGACTACAAGCGCGTGGCCACCTGGCTCGACCAGACGCGCAGCGCACGCGAGGCCGCCATCGACGACTTTCGCCACCTGCTGGCGGACGACCTGCTCACGCAGGGCATCGACGCCGAAGTGCAGGGCCGGCCCAAGCACCTGTACAGCATCTGGAAAAAGATGCAGGGCAAGCAGCTCGATTTCGCCCAGGTGCTCGACCTGCGCGCGCTGCGCGTGATCGTGCACGACGTGGCCGGCTGCTACGCGGTGTTGGCGCGAGTGCATGAGCGCTGGCCGGCGGTGGCCGGCGAGTTCGACGACTACATCGCCAAGCCCAAGGCCAACGGCTACCGGTCGCTGCACACTGTCGTGCGCGTGGAGGGCGACAAGCCTGTCGAGATCCAGATCCGCACGCGGACGATGCACGAAAACGCCGAGTTCGGTGTCGCCGCGCACTGGGCCTACAAGGAGGCCGGCATCAAGGGCTATGCCGGCGTCAGCGCAGCCGGCAGCAGCGACGAGCGCATAGCCGAGGCGCGCAAGGCGGTGCTGCGCCAGTTGCTGGCCTGGGAGCGCGACTTTGCCGCCGAGCCTGCGGCCGGCGCTGCCGCTGCCACAGGTGCCGCGGCCGACGAGCGCATCTACGTCTTCACCCCGCAGGCCTCGGTGATCGAGCTGGCCGCAGGCGCCACCCCGATCGACTTTGCCTACGCGCTGCACACCGACCTCGGCCACCGCTGCCGCGGTGCGCGCGTCGACGGCGCCCTGGTGCCCTTGAACACCGCGCTGGCCAATGGCCAGACCGTCGAGGTCAACGCCATCAAGGAAGGCGGCCCGTCGCTCGACTGGCTCAACCCCGAACTCGGCTACCTGGCCGGTGCGCGCTCGCGCGCCAAGGTGCGGGCCTGGTTCAATGCCCAGGCCATGGCGCAGACCATCGCCAAGGGCCGCGAGTTGGTCGAGAAGCTGTTGCAGCGCGAAGGCAAGACCGCTGTCAAGCACGATGACCTGGCCGCACGCCTGGGCTTCAAGAATGCGCCGGCGCTGTTCGAAGTCGTCGGCAAGGACGAGTTCTCGCTGCGTACCATCGAGCAACTGCTGCGACCCGCCGCACCCGCGCCGAGCGAAGAACAACCCCTGCTCAAACGCTCGCGGCTGGAACAGGGTGGCGGCCGCGGTGGCGTGCTGGTGGTCGGCGTCGACTCGCTGATGACCAGCCTGGCACGCTGTTGCCGCCCGGCACCGCCCGATGCCATCGACGGCTTCGTCACCCGCGGCAAAGGCGTGGCCATCCACCGTCGCCAGTGCAGCAACCTGCGCCACCTGCGCGAGCGCTCGCCCGAGCGCGTGATCGCCGTCGAGTGGGGCTCGAGCCAGCGACACGGCTCGCTGTTCCCGATCGACGTGTTGGTCGAAGCCGGTGACCGGCCCGGCCTGCTGCGCGACATCACGGAAGTGTTCGCCAAGGAAAAGGTCAACGTCACCGGCGTGCACAGCCAAAGCGTCAAGGGCAGCGGTGGCGCGGTGGCCTGGATGACCTTCACCGTCGAGGTCGCCAGCAGCCAGACCCTGGCCGCGGTGCTGGGCCACGTGGGGCGTGTCGCTGGCGTCCGGTCGGCTCGCCGCAAGTAAGCGACCCTGCCCCCTGATCGCGTGGGCAGTGCAACGTCGGCGCGCTTTACAGGTTCACCGCGTCGCCCACGGCGATGTTCGCGCTGCGGCCCGAGGCCATACAACGCTTGTGCAGTGGCACGCGATATGCCCATCTCGATTGAGACGCGTAACAGTCAACGCGCTCATCAACCAACTTTTCAGGGAGATCAACGTGAAGCGTATCAAAATGAAAGCAATTGTCTCGGCTGCTGCGCTCGCGCTCAGCGTCGGGCTGGCGCAGGCCGGGCCGGTGATCCTGGGCGGTGATGACCTGACCGACCACGGATCCCGATTTGGGGGTGTGAACCTGCAAGGTTGGCTGTATATCGAAAAGGCCGTCAGCAACGTCCTTGCCGGCGCCACCCGCTCCGGAATCATCACTACAGACATCGTCGCGCTGGGAGCGGCAGCGGATCCGACGTTCACTGGCAGCAACGCCGGCGGTGCCTTCGGATCGGCGGCCAACGTCTTGGGCAAGACCGTGCTCTATGTCGACGGCGCAGCAGCCATCAACCAGTTCTTCGCCGACCTCGCTTCTGGCCTCGTGAATCCCGAGATGCTGTGGTTTTCTGGTACTGGCGCCGTGAACAATTTGGACGCCAGCAAAGGATTGGCACTGACAGCCAACGCCGCGGCCATTAACGCCTTCGGGG